>JAAXXA010000613.1 GCA_013334735.1 Bacteroidota bacterium | reverse complement strand
GAAATCTCATGCTGGTGCATAACAACGTAGCGGGCAAAAGGCACAGTAAGGTCGTAGCGTAATGCTTTTTCGGAAATATGTTTTGCCATCTGGGCAGAAGTTTTTCCTTCAGAATAATTTTCGAGTAATTCAGGAACGAAATCCCCTGAATTAAGAATTTTAAAAATCAGTTTGTCTCCTTCTTCTCCGTACTTACCAAGAAGTGTAGAAAGGTTTTCAAATGAAGGTGTTTCAATAGGTTTATATCCGTATTTTCTGAAAACAGAACGAATAGTACTGAAAATATAATTGCGATTAATCATCTCTGTTGAACCAAAATCGCGCGTTCCCTTAGGAATTGAAGGTTTAGGTATTGCCATAGTTTTTTATTTAAAATGCAAAAGTAAGAATTTTTTTGCTTTTATCAGGAGGTTGGTTAAATTTTATTGAACAAAGACGTTTAACAGTTTTCCGGTTAATTTGTTCGACCTCTATGAGGTCGTAAACCTTCGGAGTATATATCTTTTATAAACATAAGATGCCTCTGGCATCTAATTCTGCAATTGGGATAAATTTCCGCATTTTGATATTCATTAATATTTTGGGCTAAAGCCCTATTTTTCGCTCTTTTATTAACCACGACCTAAGCTTCGGCTCCGCTCAGCTACCTAAGGTCGTGGCAATTCATAATGCGGAAATTTTTCCCGTTCAGAGTATAATTTTAATTACATTTCTTTAAATGTTCTTTTTACAAAAACAATTCTTTCTGAACATCTTTATTTTCAAAATCTAAGAGCCATTTTTTTCGCCACAAACCACCTGCAAAACCTACTAATTTTCCATCGCTTCCAATTACGCGATGACAGGGAATTACTATCGGGACAGGATTTTTGCCTGCTGCATGTCCTACGGCTCTCACAGCGCCTGTGTTTCCTATTTTCTTAGCTATATCATTATATGATTTTGTTTTACCAAAAGGGATCTTATAAATTTCGGTCCATACTTTTTTCTGGAAATCGCTTCCTTCCAAATCAAATTCAATATTAAAAACTTTTCTTTTTCCATTAAAATATTCATCCAGCTGCTTCACGCAATCTCTTAAACATGGCGGGTTTTGAATTACACTTTCCACTTTGGGAGTAAAAGATATGGATGCCACACCTTTTTCACTTCCTGTTATTTCGAGTAAACCTATAGGAGCTAAATAATATGTTTTTTCCATTTTGAAAAAGATTAGATTAATTTTCAAATATCAAAACCACTTCCCAATTTCAACATTCTTATAGTTTTTTATTTTTTTGATAAGCGATTTTTCATCTTCGTCAACAATAAGCATATTGCTGTGTTCCTTGCGAAGGAATTTTTCTTTTACCATAATATCGTGCAGCTTAAGGTAGTCGTTGAAAAATCCTTTAACATTAAACAAACCGCATGGTTTATTAATAATGCCAAGCTGGTTAAGCGATAAAACCTCTGTTATTTCGTCCATTGTACCATAACCGCCGGGCAAAGCAATAAAAGCATCGGAAATATCTATCATCATTGCTTTGCGTTCGTTCATGGTTTTGGCAATATGAAGGTTGGTAAGTCTTTTGTGGGAAATTCCTTTGCTTTCCAGATGTTCAGGAATAATACCAATTACTTTTCCATTATTAGTTAAAGCAGAATCGGCAATTACTCCCATTAGTCCCAGATTACTGCCTCCGTAAACCAAAGTAATATTTTCGAGAGCAAGAAGTTTTCCAAGCGCTTCGGCTTTTTCCCTGTAAATTGCATCATTCCCGAAGGATGAACCGCAAAAAATGCAAATTGTTTTAATGGTGTTTTTCATAAATTTATTCAATTCAATTCAATTACGAATTTCAAATTACGAATTACGAATTAACAATTCGCCGCGGCGAACGAGTCCCGTAATTCGTAATTTGAAATTCGTAATTGTTTTTGTTTATCTTAACAGCGTAACACTTCCGTGATACGATTTTTTTCCTATGTCAAGCACATAAAAATAAACACCTTCCGAAGCCCAGAGTCCATCAGGAGCTTTGCCGTCCCAGTTTATATGTTTTTGATTTGCCTCGAACATTTTACGCCCCCAACGGTTATAAATAACAATATGATAGGGTTGATTCCCGTCGTAAACAATTTCGAATTCATCGTTTACTCCATCGGCTTCACTGCCATTACCCGGAGGAGTAAAAACATTAGGTATCTTAAGGCTGCAATCCTCGACAGTAATATTAACAGAAGCTGTTTTAACACAAGGATTTTCGGTAATGCTAACAGTAAAAGTAGTAGTTGCAGTAGGTTTAGCCAAAGGATTTGCTATAAGTGAATTGTTAAGTGAACCTGAAGGTTCCCACAAATAAGCGCTTCCGCCTGAAGCATTAAGAGTGATACTATCTCCCAAACATATATTAGCTGCAGGACTGATATTTATCTCCATTTTTTTTACAGTGATAGTAAGGTAAGTGGTGTCGGAGATATTACATTTGCTTGAATCAGTAGCTGCAAGCAT
>JAAXXA010000612.1:1517-2495 GCA_013334735.1 Bacteroidota bacterium | reverse complement strand
CCTCAACAGATGATAAAAAGAAGTAACATTTTTCAGTATATAAATCTTCTTAAATTTACCACCACACAGTAATTAATATAATAAAAATGTTATAAAAATAAAAAATAAAATAAAACTACTTTTAAAATTAACAAATACAGGTTGACTTACAGGCTGATAAGTTTTAAAATATAATTAATAAAAGGTAATAAATCCTCAAAACTCTTATCTTTACTATATAAGTTAAATAAATACCAAAATAATCTTAGTCCTGATAATATTAAAAAAGCTATCAGAAGCCCATTGTCTTGATTAAGTATTCTCTGATTTTTATTTAATGAGGAAGTTTCATTATTTAAAACTTCTGTATTTTCTTTTAGCAATGCAGTAGGTTGGGGATTATAAGTCATTATTGGTTCAACTTTTCCTGCACAAAAAGAACAAAATTTACTATCACTATCTATTTTATTTCCGCAGTGTTTACAGTGCATAATATATTAAAGTTTTATTATTGTTTTTTTAAATTATTCCCTCTTCTGTTTTATATCTATCCAGTCTATATACCTAAAGTTAATCTACAATGAAATTTAGTTTTTTTTTATGAATAGTTTTAAAAATCCTGAGTTGTCTTTATTTGGGTATTGTTCTCCAATTTCAATAAAGTAATTTTTCTTTAATATGGATTGCATTTGATAATTATCAACTCTTGTCGTTGCAAATAATTTTTCTGATAAGAATATTTTGCAAAGCTCTCCGCAAAGTCGTGAAGCAAGTTTATGTTTTCTAAATGCAGTGTCAACCATCACATATCCTAGCTCAAAAGTGTAGTCTTGAATTTTTAAATTAGATTTTGATTTTTCAAATACTTTAGCCTTATAGCTGTCAAGGGGTTTTTTAATTGTTGCTGTTGCTTCTATAATATTATTGTCTTTGAAAAAGGCTATGAGAACTGATTGTGAAAGTCGGTCGGGAAGTGTAAAAGGATTTACCTCATCCCCT
>JAAXXA010000612.1:0-1507 GCA_013334735.1 Bacteroidota bacterium | reverse complement strand
AACTTGTTGAAGTTCATTGTCAGTTAGGTCTGAATGTTTTTTTAAGTAAAGTTCCATATTACTTGTCTGATTATGCATACACTTTAATTAAAAATTATCGTTAATTTACTTGCAATAGTATAAAATATTTCATCAATCAAAAAACATTTCATCGAAAACATATATAACTGCAAATATTATTTTTATAATACTTATGAATGTCCAAAGGTGTATAATTAAGCAGATAACGAGCTATGAAAAAAGAATTTTGAGCGTAAGGGCAAAAGCAAATGTGGCACATACCAATATAAAAAAATAAAAAGATTTATGTGCCTCTTTTGATTTTGCAGAAGCAATGGCAACAAACGGCTCGTCCGAAAAAAGTGCGGTGGGGTAAAAATTTAAACTTTCTGTAAGGCAGGTGTGCCAGATGTTTTCAGTCATTGTCTTTTTTTTCATCGCAATGTATTTTCACATAAATCTTAAGCTGCTTCACCGTCAATGTGATTTTCGCCGCTTGTGCATAACGACCGCAAGCTTATTTAGTGCGGATTTAGAAAGCACTGCTCCGTCTCACGAAATACAAAAATATATTATTTTGATGAACTTTACAAACCCACTGAACTCCGCATTAAATGAGCTTGCTGTTATGCTTTGTTGGGCATCCGAGTTTAATATCCAAAATGCTTTTCGATAAAAATAAACCACTTCTGAGTTTCCGTGGTTATCGGCTGGTCAATAATCGTTCGTAGTCTTGACGACCTTTTTTAATGTATTCTAATATTTGCTCTGGTGTCATATTCGAGATTTCTTTGCTTATTTTGTCTCTGATTTCTCGCATCATTTTTACACAGTCAAATTGCTTTTTATCTTTCATAGTCAATTATATCTTTAGGTGAACGTATTTCCAATATTGGATAACCATTTTTTAAATTTATACTATTATAACCTCGTATTCTTCTGATGTTTACTATATGTCTAAAATTCCAACTCGCTAATAGGTCTACCCGATTTAGAGTAGCTGTTGCAATGTGAATACAGTCATCGAAACTTGTTTGTCCTACTACATTTTCGTCTATGTATTCTGTCGCTAATTGAATTATCTCATCAGTTACCAATATTTCTTCAATGTCCTTGATTGCTAAGTCTTTTAGCAATGTCCTTACATGATCAGGAGCATTTACTAATTCTCGCTCTGTAAGGTCTGATATTACTAACTGATATTCTTTTCGCTGGAATTTTTCAAAAAGCAATTTGGTCTCTTTTTCAAACTCTTGGTCGAAATATCCTCCAATTACTGAGGTGTCAATATATACTCTTAATGGTCTCATTTAATTGTTTTATACAAAATTAAGAATTTTATCTTACATAATGTCAAAGGTCGTTCGATTATTTTTTTGGTTGGCTCAAGTTAAGGTCAAAGAAAGATTTCTGTTTGGTTTATTTTTTATAATTAATGTGCAATTATAGAGCTGACGCACAATTAAGCATAACGGTTGCGGCTTAGTGTTCGGGCGGGATTTACAAC
>JAAXXA010000611.1 GCA_013334735.1 Bacteroidota bacterium | reverse complement strand
TTGCATTATTTTTTTTTAGTAATTTCATAATGGATATATTTATCTGTGTTCATCATATTCATCCGTGTTATCTGCGTTCCATTATATTTTCGATCCTTTTAAAAGATTAATAATTTTTTCCACATCAGCAGGTACATCAACGGAATGACTTGCATGTTCGGTAAATTCTATATTAATGGAATAGCCGTTTTCGAGCCAGCGTAACTGTTCGAGCGATTCTGCTTTTTCGAGCGATGATTGAGGAAGTTTGCAAATCTCTCCTAAAATGCTTGCCCTATAAGCATAAATACCGATATGCTGATAATAATTATTCTTTTGTATCCACTGCGTTTGTTCCAATCCTCTGAAAAACGGAATAGGCGAACGGCTAAAATACAGGGCTTTTTTATTTTTATCGCATACTACCTTCATCACAGTGGGACTAAGCAAATCGTCGGTAGTTTTAATTTTTGCGACTAATGTTGCAATTTTAACTTCTTCGTTTTTGAAGCATGATGCAATAATATCTATTTGTTCAGGATTGATGCATGGTTCGTCGCCTTGAATATTTATTATTACATCATCATCCGAATATTTGCCATCTACATTTATAATATTAAAAGCCTCTAAACAGCGCTCTGTTCCACAACTGTGATCTATTGCGGTCATAACAACCTTGCCTCCAAATTTTTTTACATGGTTTTCGATGCTCACATCATCAGTTGCCACATAAAGCTCCGCGAGGGCGGAAGATTGTTTTGCCTGCTCATAAACACGCTGTATCATTGTTTTTCCTTCAATAACAAACAATGCTTTGCCCGGAAAACGCGACGACATATAACGCGCCGGAATTATACCTATGAAGTTCATTTTTTTTGTTTCTCGTTGTTTTTAATAAAATTTTTCAAACCATCTTCCAACAGTTTTATTTATTTGGTATCATCGGCTTGTATTTGTTTTATGTGAAATTTATTATATTCTGATTCAGCGAGTTCTTTAGCCATTTCATCCGATATTTTTCTGAACTGTCAAGTAATCCTTGACAGTTCCAATATCCTGTAATTCACCTTCTTCGTATATGTTTTTAATATGAATACTAATATTTTGCTTGCTTGTTTGAAAAAGTTCGACCATTTGCAATTGTGAAAGCCAAACTGTATCTTCTTCCAAACGAACTTCGATTTTAGATTTACCATCCTCAGTTGAATATAGAAGAATTTCTGAATTTGTAATTTTTTCATTTCACTAAGAATATTTTTATAATAATGCTGAATAGTTACCAAATATACGAATTTGGATAGACCAAACCAACCATCTTTTTTTAACAATTTAAAAAGCTCGTGAATGAAAAAAATAAAGCTTTTTATTTATCACTTTTTTTATATGAATCCAAATGCCTTTCTTTTTTCAAATCATAAATATCGCTTATGGTAACCAGAATGCCTGTTTCTTCAACCTCGCCAAACTGATCATTTAAAGTGGTGCCAAAAGTAAGCATCGACGGGGAAAGATTCATGTAAGCATTAACAAGAGGAGGAATATGTTCGTTGAGGATGCGAACATTTTGAACGAGAATTTTATAATCTTCCTGATAATTTTGTCCGCAAAAAATTGCATCAAGTTCTTGTTTGCTTGTATAAATTTCTCTATAAACATGAGGAGTAACAAGTTTATCTTTATCAGGAAAATGTTTTTGAAGAAAATACAGAATCAGATCCCTTGCTTTTTGATTAAAATTAAGATACATCGTTACTTTTCCAAAAAAATATTTTATATCAGGATTATCAATAACAATAGCTCCTAAGCCATCCCAAATATTATCAAGTGAAAACAATCCTTTGCGTTGATCGGTTGCCGGTTGATAAAGTGGTTGCACAAAAGATCTTCCCAGTTCTATCGTATGAGGCATAAATTCGTTTTCAAACTTTTTTGAAAATTTAAAAAGATGTGATGTAGCAAGCAAAAATTCACCATTTTTATCTTTGCTGGCATCAGCGCACCTTATAAATCTGTATCCACCCACAATTTCTTCATCAGCAGGAGACCATACGATAAGTTGTTTATAAGGATTTTCACCAAAATCAAAATCATCTAAATCCACCGACATCCCAGTTCCTCCACCGGCTGAACGGAAAGTAAATTCACGCAGTCTGCCTATTTCCTGAATAATATTTGAAGAGTCCGGGTCAAGGCTCGAAACAATATATATTTCGTTACTTCCATTATTGGTATAACGAATAAATTTACTCTTTGTAAGCTCCCTTTTTAATAAATCCTTATTTACGGGTTTAATTATTTCTTGTAACATTTATTTTAAAAAAATATAGAAATTAATTAATAAAATGCCGGTTTGCTTTATGTTTATTCTTGAAAAAAGAATACTACAAAACGCCTTTCGGTATAAATTCTTTTGAGGCATTATTTTCGAGTTCATAAACATGTTCTTTTACAAGCTCTGCCCATTTTTTAGAATTGACTTTTTTATCAAACACCTTATAGGATATAGGTTTCCCAAA
>JAAXXA010000610.1 GCA_013334735.1 Bacteroidota bacterium | reverse complement strand
TTAACAACTTACTGAATAACAAGCCTGCTGATAAGGTTTGTTTCATTATTAGAAACCTTTATCATATAAACACCCTTTGGCAAATACGATAAATTAATTTGATTATTCGATCCTCCGGAAATGGTTTCAGAATAAACTGATTGACCCTGTAAATTATAAACATTAAGATTTGCATTAGTTGTAAATCCGTTTGAAATAATATTTACTATTCCTGTAGAAGGGTTAGGATAAACTTTTAACTCAGAAGTATTAGAATATTCATTAACACCAACAGAAGCTGCATCAAGAACTTCAATATTATCAATATCTATATAATAATCTCCGTAAGTTCCTCTTTTGGCAATGAATTTAATAAGTATATCTTCACCGGAATAAGCGCTTAATGAAACCAAAACATTTTTCATATTTGCAGAAGTAATATGATTAGCAGCACTAATAACATGAATTGTTGTAAATGTAGCGCCACAGTCATCAGAAACCTGAACTTTCAATGAATCAAGCCCTAAAGTAAATGACGTCCCTCCTGTATAGTTAGTATATCTGTAATCAAAAGTAAGAACAGATGTACTTGTAAGAGTTCCAATTTTGATATTATAAGTTGCATTAGCGAGCGAATAAGTTGTACTATTATAAAGATTTTTATACATTACATAAGAAGTATTGCCATGCAGATTTGAACGACTCATATTAGTAGTCCAATTTGTTAAAGAGTTACTTGCTTCAAAATTTTCAGTAAAAGGATATGTAGGAACATTAGAAACTAAAGTTGTAATAGTACTCAAAATCGTATCATTAATAGGTTCTGTATCCCCTGTAAAATTTGTAAATGCTTTAAAAGTATAATTACCACCGTCAACAGTATTTACATAACCAACGAATAAAGTATCAATAGCGTTTGGGGCAAGTGTAGCCGTTAAAGTTCCATTTAAAACATCACTTCCCGAGGGAGTTGTAATATTTACAACAACAGGAATAGTATTTTGAGAAGTTGCTCCGAAATTTTTTATAATTACATTAACCGAATCAGTAGCTAATCCGCAAGGTTTACTTATAGGCTTAAGTATAGATGTAATTCCTAAATCAATTGCACTTGCAAGAGCAACCTGAACTCCATCAATGCCAATGTCAGTATTTCCGTAATCAGCAATAGCCATAAAACGAATAACAACTGTCGAAGAAGTTGATGCCCCAAGGGATATCTGTTTTAACTGCCATGTTGAAGCAGTTGTATATTGATTCAGAAATGTAAAATTGCTGCCACCATCAGTAGATAGTAATACTTTAAGGCTATCAGTACCTGTTGTGTTAATGTACCAGAATTTTAGTGATTTATTTCCTACACTTGAAAAATCCAGAAAAACATCCATAATCCCTGTAGTATTATCTTGAGAATACCCTGAATGGAAACGTGCAGAATGTGGTGTGCTTACGCTTCCTGCAGGTGTATAACTATAAGAAGACAAACTATTCCAATTAGCAGTTACGCCTTCATCGTCTCTTCTCCATGATTGATTTCCAAAAGCAGGAGTATTTATCCAATACGTAGAAGGGACATCATTTGTATCAATTTTATTGACCCATGTTCCATCAAAATTTTCGGCAAAAGGCAAGCTTGTATAACTTTGTACATAAACTACTTTTGTTGCAGTATCATTTGAGGGTTTGCCATCAGTGATTCCATTAGGATTACTTGACCAGGCTTTAATAGTATATAATCCTGCCGTAGCAAAATTATAATTACCAATAGTAACAGGCCCATCAGTAGCAGATGTAGCTAAAGGTCCGTTCCATGAATAAGCGGGTGTTTGAGTAACTCCGTTTACAGAATATTCTATTGTTGCATTTGCTAAAGCAGACGTTCCAAAATTTTTAATAGTTGCTGTAATAGGTGAAGAACCTATGCTTACAGGAGTATTTGGTGAGTTTATTGACAATATTGATGCATCGTTTTGAGGAAGAACCGGTGGTGTAAAACTAAAAGTTAACCCGGTTGGAGGATATATCGTAGTAGTTAATGTCAATAAATCAGTGTTTGATGTTCCGGAAGTAGAAGCTACCCAGTCGGTAGAAGTAGTTCTGTTATTAAAATCAGAATTAGTCTCTCCACGAAGACCAACTTGAGGATTAGTAAAACCAGTATAATTAACAGTGAAGGAACCGTAAACGAATTCTACTATATTTGTTGTTTCATAAAGCCTGATTTGAAAATTATAGTTCTCACTTTCAATGTCATACCTACGAAAATTTTCCCATTGAACTACCAATACTCTGTTAGGTGCAGTCCCTATTAGTTCATAGCTCAATTCTGATCCAACTTGCCCCTGCATATCCCTTGCAAGAACTGCAATTTTATTTTGTAAAATAGAAGGAGCAGATGAAGTAGCGCTAATAACATTATAATCAGAAGTTGATGTCATATCAATAGAAGGACTTAATGTTGATTGTCCTAAAGATATCCATCCATTGGTATTAACTCCGAAAACATCAAAAGAATTT
>JAAXXA010000609.1 GCA_013334735.1 Bacteroidota bacterium | reverse complement strand
CTATCGGAACTTATACCTCCAACTCAGTTAATTACAGAACGTATTTCCTTCTTAAAAAATCGGGAACAACTTTTCTTATTCAAAAATTAGAATTTGAAGTAAATTAACAAAATTCCTTTTTATACTAAAAACGTGATAAATTGTCGCATTTTATGAATACAAAAAGTTATAGAGGTATTCGGCATAAAGGTATAAGGAATTGCAAATTTTTAAATCACATTTAATTATAAACAATCAGCATCATAAGCGTTCTGTTTTTGCCTGCCTGATTAGCAACATACACATTAAATGAATATCGACGAAATTATTAAAAATGCTCTTATTGAAGATATTGGTGATGGCGATCATACATCCCTTTCTTGTATCGAAAAAAACACTTATGGCAAAGCAAAATTGCTGATTAAAGATAAAGGCATCCTTTCGGGTGTTGCTGTTGCAGAAAAAATATTCAACCAATTAGATTCAAATTTAATGCTTACCATTTTGCTTTCCGATGGGGCAAAAATTAATAAAGGAGACATTGCTTTTTTTGTGGAAGGTCTATCCGCATCTATTCTTACTGCAGAACGTTTGGTTTTGAATTTTATGCAAAGGATGAGTGGAATTGCTACAGCTACTGCAGAGTTAGTTGAAATAGTTAAAGGAACTAACGCAAAAATTCTTGATACCCGGAAAACGACTCCTTTACTTCGTGAAATTGAAAAAATGGCAGTAAAAACTGGCGGAGGATACAACCATCGAATGGGACTTTACGACATGATAATGATTAAAGATAATCATATTGATTTTGCCGGAGGTATCGAAAAGGCTATCAATGCGACAAAAGCTTATCTTGCACGCAACAATAAAAATTTAAAAATTGAAATTGAAGCACGGAGTATAGATGATGTTAAAGAAATTATAAAAATAGGTGGTATTAATAGGATTATGCTTGATAATTTCTCTCCCGAAAATTTAAAAATTGCTGTTCAGATTATTAATTCAAAATTTGAAACCGAAGCCTCGGGAGGGATTAATAAACAAAATATCCGCTTATATGCTGAAACCGGAGTTGATTTTATTTCGGTAGGCGCTATAACTCATCAAATTAAAAGTCTTGATATGAGTTTGAAAGCTATTTGAAAATGAAAACTTTTACGGCATTTATCAATTGGTTAAAAAAACTTGTACTACCCGGTTTCGACGGGCTTCCACTTTATGAAGTTACATCTTTTTTTTATAGAGGATTGTGGCAGGGTTCAATAAGTACAAGAGCTTCGGCATTATCATTTTCGTTTTTTCTTGCTTTATTTCCTGCAATAATATTTTTCTTTACTCTTATTCCGTACATTCCTATTGATGGTTTTCAGGACGCTCTTTTATCTATGTTGAAAAACATTTTACCAAAAGACACCTATCAGTCAACTTTAAGCACAATGGAAGATATTATTAAAAGACAACATGGCGGTTTGCTATCCATAGGATTTATTGCTGCTTTGTTTTTTTCCACAAGCGGAATAAGCGGCATAATGAGCGCTTTTAACGAATCAATTCACGTTGCTGAAACCAGATCATATATTAAACAAAGAATAGTTGCTGTTTTTATGGTACTTATTCTTTCTGTTCTTATTATTATTGCCATCGCTCTGATTATTGCAGGTACCGACACTCTTGATTACTTTTACAGAAAAGGATATTTGCAGGAAAATTTAACATATTATACTTTGTTGTTTGGAAATTGGATTGTAGTGATAGCGCTTTTCTTTTTAATAATTTCTTTTTTGTACTTTTTAGCTCCTGCAAAACACTTAAGGTTTCGATTCATTTCCGCGGGTTCTACACTTGCAACAATATTGTTTGTTATTTCTACTTTAGGATTTAATTTTTATATTTCAAATTTTTCACAATATAACAAGCTTTATGGTTCAATTGGAGCTTTGATAATTATATTAATGTGGATATACATAAATGCTATTGTAATATTAATTGGCTTTGAACTTAATGCAAGTATTAGGAATGCTAAAAAAAGAAAAGCATAAAATAAGAAATATAAAAAAATACCCCGCACCCAAAAGCTGCGGGGTATTTTTTTCAATTATAAATTAGATGCTGTGGAAAAAGCGTAGGAGGTAATAACCATTTAGTTTATTTTAGTTACTCAAAGTGCTTTTGTAAGTGATTGGTTTAAAGATAAAGAATTAAAGAAAAGACAAGCTTTTCCGAATCAGGAGATACCCTTTAAGAGCTAGCAAAAAAGAATCACAGGCGTTTTACGTTTTTCGCCTTTGGTCCGCGATCGCTATCCTCTACCTCAAAGCTTACTTGATCTCCCTCATTCAGGGTCTTGTAACCATCGTTTTGGATTGATGAGAAATGAACAAACAGGTCAGAACCTTTCTCTCGTTGAATAAAACCAAATCCCTTTTTGTTGTTAAACCATTTTACTGTTCCGTTCTCCAAAGCACTTCCTCCTCTAAAGACTTTACTGCCCCGGCACAGGCCGGATTATTCAACATCA
>JAAXXA010000081.1 GCA_013334735.1 Bacteroidota bacterium | reverse complement strand
ATAATTTCCTCAATTTCCTCAACTTCAAGAGGAAATTGAGGAAATTATGAAAAAATAATGAAGCTTTTTCTGCCACAAATTAATGTTTGTCAATATTATAAATATGTAAAACTAAGGTTAAATTATTATTGCCTTTGTTTTAATGTTCTTTAACCGGTAAGAATAACCCATCTAATGCTTACAACAGACAGGCATTTGGAATGAGTAATCTCCATTTTTATCATATTCTATATACATTTAAATTATTTTGGTGTTTAAAAATTGAAAATAAAGTATTTAGTTGTTTTATAATTTATAAAAAATCGCTAAAAATAATGCCGTAAAAACTTGCTTTTTTAATAAATATTCTTTAACTTTGTGATACAGGATAATTTTAAAAAAGTAAAATTATGAAACCGCTATATATAAATATAAAACGTGGTATCGGTAAGGATACTGAGTGTTATATACAAAAGGCTAAATTTCGTGGTTCAAATAGCGATAAATGTGGTCTTTTCTTGCAAACACTACTTACATCATTAATAGTTGTTCTCGCCTTTCATTTCCATGCTCAAAGCCAACAACCAAGTCATCTGAACATTAATACCGGTAATAACATAATTTTATCGAACAACGTAGTGTTGTCTTTATCGGGGAACTTAATAAACAATGGAAGTCTTATTACTAAAGATACTTTGAACGACACGGATACATTAAAGTTTGAAGGATCATCATTACAGGAAATTTTAGGTACAGGTATTAATAAATTCCAAAATGTTAAAATTAAGAATAGCGGAGGTTCTACTGAAGGTGTTCAACTTTCGAACACAGTTAATACTGTTCATGTTGATGGTTCTCTTTGTTTAATAAGCGGTCCTTTAAAATTAAACGGCAAAAAAATAATTATTGACAATCCGGCAACAACAGCCATTACCCGTAACGATGGGTCTGTAACAGGTACCGGATATATTGTTTCAGAATCAACCGATTCAATTATTCAGGGGCTGATACAGTGGAATATTGGTTCAACAACTGGAGCTCATGTTTTTCCTTTTGGAACTGTTAGCGGAAGTTACATTCCTGTTACATTTGAAAATACCGGCAACGTAGGAAATCTTTCTGCTTCAACCAGACCAACCGGAGCCGATAACAGACCTTTGGCTCCCGGTATTACAAGTATGACAGGTGGTACAGGAGGCACCATTAATGCAACAACCGCCGTTATTGACAGATGGTGGGATTTTAATTCATCTCTCGGCTCAACTCTTCCTCCTGTTAATCTTGTCCTGACTTACGAAGGCACCGATAATTCTTTTAGTAGTTACAGCGGTACTTTTGGATTTCAGCATTGGGCAGGTACATACTGGAATGATGGCAAAGGAGGTCCTGCCGGTTCTATTTGTAATACTACTATTTCCGGAGGTGCAACTCCCGGAGCAACATATTCCATTTCTGCTGAAGGATTGACTCAATTTTCGGATTACATACTTGTTAAAAGTGATATGCCGCTTCCTATTGAACTGCTTGGTTTTACAACTTCATGTAATAATGAAATCGTTCAAGTTGAATGGAGCACAGCCTCCGAAACCAATAACGACTATTTCACCCTCGAAAAAAGTTATGATTTAATTAACTGGACAACTGTTGCAATAATTGACGGAATGGGCAACAGTAACACTATTACTAATTATATATATACCGATACTCTCTCTTTATCTAATGGAAAAGTAATAGATGTAAAATATTATCGATTAAAACAAACTGATTTCGATGGAATATTCACTTATTCAGATGTTATTCATACTAATTGCAGCGATGTTCCTTTCGAAATTATCCGGTCGTATCCTAATCCTGCCGATGATTATATAAATTGCGATATCATTTCTTATGTAAACACATCATTAAATATAAGTTTTATTGATGCATTGGGACGTAATGTTATAAATGCTAAAGCAAATATTACAAAGGGTAAAAATCATCTTTTAATTGATGTTTCCAAATTAGTGCCTGCCGCGTACTATTTTAGCATTAAAACTTCTGACGGCTTATATAAATATAGTGAAAATATTTTAATCAGATAGGGTATAAAGAGAAATGTAGCGTTTAAAAAAGTAATATAATTTTTCATTTGTGTCCGACTAAATTATTTTTTTCTAATATTTCGTATCCCGACACAGAGCAGGTTTATTCACAACCATATATTATTTCAAAGGTGTTCACTTCGGCAAGCTCAGTGCATCGCATGAACTCACTACGCTCGGTTGCAAAAATATTATTTTTTTCCTATCCTCATAATACTAAATTAAATAAACTCACGAAATCAGATCCCGAAGCTTTTTTATTGGTATCAGGCAACACAGCTTTTAGCAAAATACTGCTACAGTTAGTTACCACAAAAAAAGTAAAAATATAGTAGTAAGGGGAAACCTTTAAAATATCATTTCCATTAATTACACTATCAGTAAAATCAATAAAGGGCTAAGTTGGTAAGATTAAAATGGGTTTTGGAGTAAATAATATATTTTTTACATGTATAAAAAATCCATCATTTTTTTTACTTCTTCGTTTTTTATTCTTTATCTTATTTTTTCTTATTTTTACATTTCTTAAAAATAAAATTATGCTTCACAAAACCTATAGAAAAGAAAAGTGGTAGAAAAAAAACGAACGATGGTGTTGTAGGGATGGAATTGTAAAATAATTTTATTTCAATAAAATAATAACCGATTTTTAATATCTAATGCCCTAATAACAAGTTGCATTCAAAGATGTAATATTGATTCGCTCCGTCATGGCGAAGGTTAAGAATGCTTAATGGTATTATGCCGAACTGCTTTCATTGAAATTTAAGAGTTAAATTGCAGGTATGAAAGCACCTCGGTATTATATTGGTTTTGTGTAATTGGATTAATAAGAGCTTGTTTAAATTTCAATAAAATGTTAACAAATAGCCCGTAGGGCTTAAATGACAGTTAAATTGAATAAAACAAGACAATTTGCCCATAGGGCATTAACTTTGAAAAAACTCACATAAATATTAATTCCCTATGGGAAAACGTTTATTATGATGTTTATTTTTTATTTCCATTATTGCCCTACGGGCAAATATTTTATAAAATTCTAAAAAAAACCTCTAAAAATTATTAAAAAAATGAAAAAATGAAAGCTGTCTGTTTTCATTAAAAATTGTATTTTTACATTTTTCTATTTTTATCAATATTGATAAGGAACATGTATGAAATAAAAATAGAACGCTGATGACGCTGATTTTGCGGATTAAATATGATTTTACTTGCCATAGGCAAGTATATCTGCGGTAATCATAATAATCTGCGTACTTGCCTAATGGCAAGTCGGCGTTCCAATTTTGGGATTTTAATATATACACATTACTAAATTAATTAAATCATAAAAATATGGAACCAATAAAATTAAATCTGGAAAATCTGAACAAAGCATTTCCTGAAACCTTTACGCAGGAACAAATTGCAAAAGCCAAAACACTTTTTCTGAAAAAGCTTTCAGAAGAAGCTCACAAATTTTACGGAGGTAAAATTCAAACTGTTCCAAAAGCTCCTGTAATTGGCTTCAACTGGTTTAATGTATGGTACACACCAGGGGTATCAAAGGTTTCAACTAATATTCGCGATAACAATGTAACATCTTATGACCTTTCAAACCGAGGCAATCTTGTTGCAGTTGTAAGTGATTCCACCAGAGTTTTAGGCGACGGAGATTGCACGCCTTCAGGAGGATTAGGTGTTATGGAAGGTAAAGCTTTTCTGATGAAATATCTCGGAGGCGTTGATGCTGTTGCTTTGTGCATTGACAGCCGTAACGAAAAGGGCGAAAACGACCCGAATAAAATTATTGATTTTGTTAAAATGTGTCAGCATAGTTTTGGCGCTGTAAACTTAGAGGATATTTCACAACCTAATTGTTTTAAAGTACTTGATGTGCTTCGCGAAGAATGCGATATCCCGGTTTGGCACGATGATGCTCAGGGAACAGCTTGTGTTACATTGGCAGGCTTTATAAATGCATTAAAACTTGCAGGTAAAAAAAATTCAGATGTCAGGATAGTACTTCAGGGCGCAGGAGCGTCTAATACTACTATTGCAAGGCTTTTGATTGCCGATGGCGCTGATCCTAAAAAAATGATACTCTTCGATACCAAAGGTTCATTACATGCAGGCAGAAAAGATATTGAAGCTGATAAACGCTTTTATCGTAAATGGGAACTTTGCAGTATAACAAATCCAAATAAAATAAATACAATGGAAGAGGCTATGAAAGGCGCTGATGTGTTAATTTCGCTTTCAACTCCCGGTCCTGATAGTATTAAAAGAGAATGGGTAAGGGTAATGGCGCCAAAATCAATTGTTTTTGCTTGCGCTAATCCTGTTCCCGAAATATATCCTTATGCAGCTAAAGAAGAGGGCGCTTATATCGTAGCTACCGGTCGTGGCGATTTTCCAAATCAGGTAAATAATTCTATTGGATTTCCCGGCATACTTAAAGGCGCTTTAATGGTAAGAGCTAAAAAAATTACTGACAATATGGCTATTGCAGCTGCTCATTCTTTAGCTGATTTTGCTGAAAAAAGAGGCATAAATACCGAAGATATTGTCCCCAAAATGGATGAAGCCGGAGTTTTTCCTCAGGAAGCTGCTGATGTTGCTATGCAAGCTATTAAAGATGGTGTTGCAAGAGTAATAATTAGCAGAGAAGAAGCTTTCGAAAAAGCTAAAACCGACATAGAATATTCCAGAAGCCTTACGAAAAATCTTACAGATACAGGTTTTATTAAAGATCCGCCCCAACAAATGCTGCAAGATGCACTGGATTGGGCAATTAAACAAGTATAGTATAAAGTTTATAAAGTAGAAAGTTATAAAGAAAAAAAAAGAATGCCATCAACACTTTACAATCTTTCTACTTTATGAACTTTATAAACTTTCTAACTTTACACTAAATTTATGTTATCATATATAGAAGGAAATCTTACCGAAAAAAATCCCACTTATGCTGTTATAGATTGCGGCGGAGTTGGATTTTTATTATTTATCTCTGTTAATACTTATACACTTTTACCGGAGTTAAATAAAAAATGCAAATTATTTACCCATCTTTCAATTAAATCGGAAGCTACCACTCCCGTTGGTCTTGCACTGTATGGGTTTGCTACCGAGGAAGAAAGGGGTTTGTTCCTTAATCTTATTTCTGTATCCGGAGTCGGTTCAAATACTGCAAGGCTTATACTTTCATCCCTCACTTCCAGCGAAATTATTTCAGCTATATACAATGGCGAAATTTATACTTTTAGAAAAGTAAAAGGAATTGGCGAAAAAACAGCACAACGTATTATTATTGACCTGAAAGATAAAGTTAATAAAAATGCTAATTCTAAAGATTTTTTACAACCTCAAAACAATACTTTGCGAAATGAAGCGTTAAGTGCTCTGTTAATGCTTGGCTTTAATAAAAATTCAGCCGAAAAAGCATTAGATAAGGTTGTTAAAAATCAAGATATTAACTTAAGTCTGGAAGAAGTAATAAAACAGGCTTTAAAACTTTTGTAATAATATTAACGTATAATCTGTTTAATAAAAAACATGTAACTATTCAGGAATAGAAAGCTGATAAAGCTGATTGATTATGATTAAATATGATTTTTATTGGATTCTCGTAATTCGTAATTGTTAATTCGTAATTATTTTCAGCGTTCCATTTATTTTTTCATCGGTTGCGTAGTTACAATAAAACCCAAGTCTGCATTGATTAGAATCATAAAATATTTTATACAATTCGTTTCATTATTTTCCTTACTTCTTATTGTTGTATGGGGAGCTGGCGCTACTTTTATAGGTCATAATTCAAAATTTCAGACCCCGCCCGATACTATTGTTGACGATTCAATTATAAACGATACCAATGATACGGGAGAATTACCTTATCCTTTCAAAAGCGGGTATGACATGACTTCCGATGGAAACCCCGACAATAACGCGCTTTATCTTCATAATCCTCCAAATGTTTCTGATAGTATTGTTTATGATCCGGAAACAAATTCATATATACTTACAAACAAAATTGGTGATTACGATATTACTCCCCCCAGTACAATGTCATTCAATGACTTTAAAAATTACGACACCGACAAATCTCTAAAGGAATATTGGCAAGAACGTACTAATACAAATGGATTTCTTAAAGGAAAGTCAATTATTCCAAAAATACATATAGGTGGAGAAGCATTCGACAAAATTTTTGGCGGTAATACAATAGATATCAGGCCGCAAGGTTCTGCGGAATTGATTTTTGGAATTAAAGCAATGAGGCGCGATGACCCGTCTTTGGATGTTAAACAACGCAAAACTGCCAGTTTCGATTTTCAGGAAAAAATACAGATGAGTGTTTCCGCTAAAATTGGTGATAAAATTGAACTTGGAACAAATTATAATACAGAAGCATCTTTCGACTTCGAAAATAAAATGAAACTTGCTTATGAAGGAAAAGAAGATGAAATAGTTAAACTTATAGAAGCCGGAGATGTAACACTTCCGCTCAACAGTACATTAATAACCGGCAGCCAGAGCCTATTCGGATTGAAAACAAAATTACAGTTTGGAAAAACAACTTTTACCGGCGTTTTCTCGCAACAAAAAAGCAAAACTTCAACTATTGAAGTGTCAGGAGGGGCGCAACAAAGCAAATTTGATATAAAAGCCGACCAGTACGAAGAAAACAAACATTTTTTTATAGCTCAGCATTTCCGTAACAGGTATAATGATGCAATGAAGACTTTGCCTGTAATTAATTCTGCCATTAACATCACTAAAATGGAAGTTTGGATTACCAATGTTGGAGCGGCTACTACCGATAACAGAAATATTGTGGCTTTTATGGATTTAGGTGAATATAAACCATACAATAATGCAATTACACCTAATTCTCCTTCCATGAATTTTAGCCCTCAATACCCTTCGGATACTTCTAATAATCTTTATTCAAATATTAATAAACCCCAGATAAGAAATATTAATACTGTTAATTCATTTCTTCAGGGAACAATGTTCAATTTTGTTTCGGGCGTTGATTATGAAAAAGTTGAACTTGCCAGAAAACTTTTACCTTCGGAATATACTTATAACAGTAAGCTTGGCTTTATTTCAATTAATTCATATCTTAATTCTGATCAGGTCCTTGCTGTTTCTTATCAATATACTATTGTTGGAGATCCCGCAGTTTATCAGGTTGGAGAGTTTTCAACCGATATTGCCGGTCCAAACACACTTATAGTAAAACTTTTAAAAAGTTCGTCGCTTAACACTAAAATTCCTCTATGGAACCTGATGATGAAAAATGTTTATTCCATTGGCGCTTATCAGGTAAACAGTGAAGATTTCAGATTAAATGTTGTTTATACGAGTAACGAAAATGGTGTACCTATAGGTTATTTTACCGAAGGTAATGATAATGTGAAAGCTATTCCTATTATCAGGATACTTAATCTTGACAGGCTAAATACACAACTTGACCCAACTCCCGATGGCGTATTTGACTTTATTGATAACGCTTCTACCGTGGGAGGAACAATACAAGCTTCAAACGGACGTATTTTCTTCCCCTTGCTTGAACCTTTCGGGAAAGATTTACGGGAAAAATTCAACGATAATACTTTAGCCGACAAATATTGCTTCGACTCTCTTTACACAATGACCAAAACCGGCGCCCAGCAATACCCCAATAAAAATAAATTTTCTTTACAGGGTATTTATAAATCTGCTTCGGGTTCCGAAATATCGTTAAATGCTATGAATGTTCCTCAGGGTTCTGTTAAAGTTACAGCCGGAGGTATTAAACTTACTGAAAATGTGGACTACACGGTAGATTATACTTTAGGTAGAGTTAAAATTATTAACGAAGGTATCCTTAACTCGGGAGCCCCTATTCAAATAACACTTGAAAGTAATTCGTTATTCAACATCCAAACAAAAACTCTTATCGGTACTCATGTAGAACATATTGTTAATAAAAACTTTACTTTCGGGGGAACCATACTCAATCTTACTGAAAGACCTATTACTGCAAAGATTAATTATGGCGATGAACCTATTTCAAATACTATTTGGGGTGTTAATGGAAATTACGAAAAAGAATCTCAACTTATTACGAAGCTTTTAGACATGCTTCCTTTTTACAGTACAAAAGCTACTTCAAAGGTCTCTTTATCGGGAGAATTTGCACATTTAATCCCCGGTCATGCTAAAGCGATAAGCAAAGCAGGTATTTCGTATATAGATGATTTTGAAGGAAGTAAATCATCTATTGATATGAAAAATATAGGTTCATGGTATCTCGCTAGTACGCCTCAGCTTCAAACTAATTTGTTTCCCGAAGGCGCTTTGGGAACCGGTCTTGCATATAGGTATAATGCAGCTAAACTTTGCTGGTACGTGATAGACCCTTCAGTTTTTATGCTTGACGGAAGTTTGCTGCCTGATAATATTAATAAAGATAGTTTATCAAATCATTATGTAAGATCTGTTTTTGAATCGGAAGTTTTTCCCAATAAAGAAGACCCTAATGGACAACCTTCGAATATTGCAGTTTTGAATCTTTCTTTTTACCCGCAAGAAAAAGGTATGTATAATTATGATGCGGAGCCTACTGTTTATTCAAAAGGTGTAAGTTCCGACGGTAAATTGTTTGAGCCAGAAACCAGATGGGGGGGGATAATGCGCAAGATTGAAACTACCGATTTTGAATCGACTAACATGGAATATATTGAGTTTTGGATGATGGATCCGTTTATTGATCCTGATGGATCAGGTTCTAAACAACCGATTCAGGAAGGAGGAGATTTATATTTTAATCTGGG
>JAAXXA010000608.1 GCA_013334735.1 Bacteroidota bacterium | reverse complement strand
TTTTTTCCGGTATGAACATAACCACATTTTCTGCAAGTCCATTCAACTTCATTAGCATCCTGAAAAACATTATTTTCATTTATATTTTTTAAAAATTTTAAATAACGTTTTTCGTGTTCTGCTTCAATTTTAGAAATAAGCTTGAATGCTGTTGCAATTTTAGAAAAGCCTTCTTCTTTTGCAACATCTGAAAAATGTGGATAAAGCGAAGTCCATTCTTCATTTTCGCCATCGGCGGCGGCTTTCAAATTTTCAACAGTAGTACCAATTCTTCCTGCCGGATATGTTGCAGTAATTTCAACAGGATTACCTTCTAAAAATTTAAAGAAAATTTTAGCATGCTGTTCTTCCTGTATGGCTGTAATCATAAAGATTTCGGCGATTTGTTCAAAGCCTTCATTCTTTGCAGTTTTTGAAAAAAAAGTATAACGGTTTTTTGCCTGCGATTCTCCTGCAAATGCTTTAAGCAGATTTTTTTCTGTTTGTGTTCCTTTAATGCTCATAAAATATTCAATTATAGGTTGTTATTTTACTGATAGGTAAAAATTATTAAAAAGTAATAACATTTTATTCTGCTAAAGTATAAATTATAAATGAAATGTTCAAAAACTAACATGAATAATTATTCGCAACCTTTTCAATATTAAAAGGTGCTTATGATCCGCCATTGGTGGACACTGCACTAAGTTCGCAATTTGGACTAAAGTCCTTTGGAATAGCGGCATTTGTTACCCCCGACATTTATGTCGGGGGTGTGAAAGTCTCATCTGACGTGGGCTTTAGCCCAAAACGCAAATCCTTAGCTTGACTCCAATGCGCCATGGCGGAGTGAATTTAATTGTATTTTTTAGAAAAAAGATTGAGATGAAAGGGTGAAAAACAACAAACATTTTGAACTTGATATAAAAAAATATTAAGCTTTTTTATAATGTGTATATTTGTCTTTTATTAGCAATTAGAAAAACATAAAATTGCATTGCAAATACAAACTGTTCAATGTAAAATATACGATATAAGAGGTCAAAAGATAATGTTAGATTTCGACCTTGCAGAGCTTTATGATGTAGGCTCAAAAGTTTTAAACCAACCGTAAAAAGAAACATTAAACGCTTTCCTGTTGACTTCATGTTCCGATTAACAATAAATGAATAGGAAAATATGCGGTCACAAATTGAAGCCGCATCAATAGGAAGTAAAACTATGCGGTCACAGAATGTTACCGCGTCACAAAAAAACGAAATGTTTCGGCAACTCCTTATGCCTTTACCGAGCAAGGTTTAGCAATGTTAAGTGGCATTTTAAATTCTGATAAAGCTATTGATGTAAACATTGCCATTATAAGAGCTTTTGTATTTATTTAACAATATGCACTCTCTCATAAGAATTTAACCAACAAACTAAAAAAGATGGAACATAAATCAGCATCATAATGTATAAATAAGCCTGATAAGCAATTGTTGTTGTAAAAGTAATATGACGATAAAGTCTCTGTATCTTTAAAATGGAAATTTTGTCACCCGATATATTTTCGAAGATGTGACGGACAAAATGCATAGTAATCTTATTTATTCCTGCTAAAGCAATAACTTTTTTGAGGTTTTCATTAATCTGTCTTACAGCAAGTGGTATTTTTTGCTGCACCTTATAAGTATTATTCAGATTATCGCGTGTTTCTAATTCAATAAAAACACAAAAGGTGTTAAAAAGGTGTACATTAAAATAAAAAAAGCCCTAAAAATCAGAGCTTTATCTTAAAAATTTGTCGGGGTGGCAGGATTCGAACCTGCGACCTCCTGCTCCCAAAGCAGGCGCGATGAACCGGGCTACGCTACACCCCGAAAAAAAAACCAAACTATACCGCCAACTCTCGGTGGCGGAGAGGGGGGGATTCGAACCCCCGGTACCAGTTTCCCAGTACGACAGTTTAGCAAACTGTTGGTTTCAGCCACTCACCCACCTCTCCTGACTGAAATTAAGGCTGCGAAATTAGTAAATCTTATTGTATTGACAAAATTTTATTTTAATATTCTCCTTAAACTTATATTTTTATAATAATCTGCTGGAAATTAATGCCAAGCTGCTTTCATTGAAATATAAGAATTATATTGCAAGTATGCAAGCAAACGGTATTAGTTTTCGCTTTCATAAAAATCATTATTCTGTACGTTTTCTTTATACACTATATTATGCAATGCCCTGTGAGCATTTGTAAGCCGACTGCCCCAATGTGTTTCAAACAGGTATCGGCACTCAGCTACTGAATTTTCTTTTGAGGCTATGGTTCCTTTCTGATATAACATTATAAAATCCTTCATATCCTGATAAATATCTGCAAGATGTTCCGCAATACTTGCTTTAGCCGGAGCTATCTCATCTGCATTATTATTGACAATTGCCCAATACGTATCATCTTTTCCAAATTTATTTTTTAAATCAAAAAAAATTGTTTCCCAACTTTCCTGAGTAACGTAACGCTCTGTTATTTCAAATTCGTTTTCATCAACTTCA
>JAAXXA010000607.1 GCA_013334735.1 Bacteroidota bacterium | reverse complement strand
TTTCCGGCACCAATCCGCAATAACTTCGAGTGTATCATCGCAACTTGCATCATCTATCAGAATCAATTCAATATTCCGCCATGTCTGACTCAACACCGATGCAATTGCTTTGCCGATATAACGGCCATTCTGGTGGGAAGTCATAAGAATGGTCACAAGCGATGACCCTGAAATCGGAGGAAGATTTGCAGACGAACATAAATTAACCGGCGAAACGGAAACTTCAGGATTTTTCAATGAGACTTGCGACAACCCTCTTGAAACAAGGAACGCATTGAAATACTCAAGCCTGGTGCGATTATCACAGACTTCTGCGTTGCTCTTATAGAGATAAAGTTCGGGATTCAACCGATACTCACCTTTGTTAAATGCTTGGCTGAGCAAGTAATAACATTCACGATCCCTGCCGTTTTTTTGCAATAATGCAGCTCTGAGACTTGTCGGGACCTCTCTGTCTTCTATAAGTTTAAGCGCAAGTTCAGGCAAAAAAGGAGCAAGTGCAACAGGGAGTTTATAATAATCCTTTCTTTTACTATGCCATTTCAACATTTCAAAGGCAATTTCCGTGGCCTCCTGATGTTTGCCACAAGTTGCCAAAGAAACCGAACGAGCAAATAATCCCTGCCAGGTATAGTCTTTTTCTGCAAGGTTGGCAATTGTTATATATAAACCAAGGCGATAAGCTGCATTTTCTTGCCATGATTTCTTAAAAGATAGCCGATTTTCGGAAATCGCAATAGCTTTTGAAAAGTTATTTTTTTTGTATTCCAACCAATATAAGAAAAGTTTATAAATCATTAGCAAGAAACAAAGTATGAATAGATGCTAAGTATGAAGCATAAATGTATCTAATGCAATTTTATAACCAAATCAAAAGGATTATTCAGACTCTTGTTTTTATGCATAAATATTATTAAAGAATCTATCATTAACATTATCAGCATGCAAACACTCCAGACTTATTTCTTAATATTTTCAACTCATCCGCATATGACCATCAGCAAGGCATTTACTCTTCAGAGTGTTGTATGCAACAAATAATTTCTTAAGTTTTTTTAATTAACTTTTGATAAAGTATTTCTTCGTCAATATCACCATTAAAAAAACGATAAACAGTCTCAGCATTTAAGGGAGAGTTTTTTTTACTTGGCTTGATAATTGGTGCATATTTTTCAACAGTATTACTTCTTTTCAGCATTCGCTTAAAATCCGACTTTTCAAATTCTTCATATGTCATATGAGATATCTTCCTGAGAATAATATTGATTTGATACTCAGATTCAGCATAAAAGCCATTAACATACAATAACACAGAATACAAAAAGTTGTATAATATATTATCGACATCATAACTTATTGCTTTTTCGATAAAACCTCTTAAAATATCAAAATCAAATTTACCATAAGATTTATTAAATGCAATTAAATAGCTATATGCTATTTGTTTATCATTTAGTATTTCTCTATTTTTCAAAACTTCGCCATCAATAATACAGCCAATATCTTTCAAGTTTAGTATATCAAATACATTTTTATTTTCAATCATACCAATCATAGATGCGAATCTCGAAAATCCCGAAGAACCAGAAAATATTTTACTGCATTTACTCATAAAAAAAATATCAGCCATTGCTTTTTCAAGGGTCGTATATTCATTTCCGTTATAGTATTCTAACACATCTATCAAGCCGAATTTTTTTGTTATTATTTTCATCATATCCTCTTCTTGACCAAAAAGAGCTATATTCTTTCCTTCAAGTGAGCTGATAATATGTAAAACTAATGGCAAAGTGATCACCTTGCCAGAAAAATCAGGGTAAATTGAATATTTCCCGTATATTATATCTCCCGCCCTGATGTGTATAGCTGTAAGATCATCCGAAACATTATTATCTTCCAAGCTTTTTTTTATCAATGCAATATTATCTGAATATTTTATCTGTTCTGATACTTTTTTAAATATCTCACTTTTCTTGTTTTTTTCAATCCTCAATTTCCTAAATATATTATTTTGAGGAACAAGACAACAACCTTCTCTATTTTGGTTATTTACCTCCATCACATACTTATTTACATCGCCCTCGATAGGCTGCATATATTTATACTGTTCCTTTTCGAATGATCTTAAACAATATTTTTGTATAAATTCTTCGGAAAATATCTCTTCAACACTGCCTATCGCCTGCGTTATACTTCCTTTTAAATATTTTGAAGATGGCCAATAAAATTTAAAATCAACACCTGCAATTTCTTCCAATACAAGACCATTAAATATTGAGCACAATCTTTCCCCAAGACCATCTTCACGAACAGCATAAATAGTATTTCGAATCATAAAGGTCCGTTTATTTCAAAGATGCTTCGTAGAATTTAATGACTAGGCTCTTTGCAAATTACTGCATGATCAGATTACCATATTGAGCTTTCCACAATAAAACAGGATTCGAGTTCGATAACTATCAAAGCTGTGAAACCCACGGGCTGAAGCCTTGATCAACTGGATTTTACTGTTCAGTCCTTCG
>JAAXXA010000606.1 GCA_013334735.1 Bacteroidota bacterium | reverse complement strand
ATCGATAGTTTTGTTCAATTGATATTCGGGAGCCAGTTCCCAATTACTATTATCCCAAATCAGATAAACAAAATTTTTGTTCGGCGCGAATAGTTGTAACACTACAGTTGAATCATTGATATAATTAATCCCATCTTTTGTTCCCTCTGGAGCATCCTGAATATTCGGAGCTTGCCTGACAAGATAATACAGGGTGTCGGAGATGGTTTGATTTTCGTTTTCAGCGGTAAACCAAAACTTATGTTTTCCATATTGAGAAGCGGTAATATTTGTTGTTATAACACTATCATAAATTTGAGAAATAAGATTACCTTCATGGAATAGATTAATCATAGCATTTTCGGTACAAAAAACTTTTACAGGAAATGTTGAATTAATATTCGGACACAAAGGAAATTCAAGCGGGGAAGTAAATCTTGCGAAAACACCTGATTGATAAACATTGATGAAAAAGTCCGAATTATCAGAATTTCTTCCGGCAATAGTACCATCGGCATTTCTGAACACAAAACAAAGTTCTTTTGTATTTTCGTTAGTATTCAAATGATAAAAACTCTTAATATGAAATTTAGCCCTGTGAAGGTTATTACCCAAATCTTCCATTAATACTGTTGAATCGGCTTCATTCCAAATCGCGGGTTTATGAATCCAGTCAGAAAGGTTTACGCTTTCATCAGTAATTACGCCTGTGTGCATATACACATTTGAAACACCTGCTAATGCAGCATTTCCAAGGGAGGCATTATAAATAATTGTGATCGTATCATTAACCTTAGGATAAAGTGGCGAATAAGATAAAACCTGTGAAACAACATTCAGCCTGAGTAAAATGAATAAAAAGAAAAATAAAATAAGATTTTTTTTCATGTTTGTAGATTTAGATTTAAAAATTTAAAGGCTAACCGAAATGTCGTCATTGCGAACGTAGTGAAGCAATCTATTAATTGATAGTCATGAGATTGCTTCGTCGTTCGCCGAAGCGAACTCCTCGCAATGACGATTAATTGACATTACAAACAGGGCTATTTTGAAATTACAACTTTATCGGATGCAATAACAGTGTTGTTGTTTGAAAGAGTAAAGTAATATACCCCTGACGGAAGATCTTGTCCGCTATTGCTAGTACCATCCCAAAATATACTATGGCTGCCCGAAGTTTGAGCGCCACTATATAAATTTTTCACCTCCTGCCCTATCGAATTAAAGATTTTAATATTCAGATTTTTTGTTTGTTCAAGAAGTGTATAAATGATTTGTGTTTGCTCACGGAAAGGATTCGGAGAAACGGAAACATAATGTATATCATTATTATATTCGCCTATCCCTGTAACAAATGTAATAGCAGAAAAAGTTGTTGAAGGATCGCTACCTTGCACTACCTGAGGACTTCCTGATTTAAGATTTACAATAAATAAATCTTTTCCCAGATCGTCCCTGCCTGTGAGAGTTCCGTCAGCATTTCTGAATACCATCCCAATAGTTTGCGGGGAACCGCCATCACTTGGATTCCAAACTGTTGAATTAACAATAGGACGAGGATCGTTAGGATCAACAAAAGTATTTGTATTAACCAAAGCCGGATTAGTAAAGTAATCTTCGATATAAAATTCAATAGAATAAACACCATTTCCAAGAGAAGTCATAAGCCCAATACCGTCATCCTGAGGATTTTCGCCCCAGTTACCCACAACATGTTCCCAAACATTAGAGCGGTAAGGTAATATTTGATGATAACAGAAATACTGGTTGGAATCAGCCGTGTGGCAATCTCTTATATATTCGGTTCCATTAAAGTTAAGATTGCAAGTACATAATCCAAGATGTGCATACACCTTATCGCAAGTGGAGGGAATACCATTTCCGCCACCAAGGCTGTAATCAGGATTTGTCATTTGTTTAGTATCTAATGTGATTTTGAGATAAGTGTTTTGCGAAAAAGATACTGCTGCTGAAAATAAGACAGCTGTAATAAGTAATGATATTTTTTTCATAGCTTAGTGATTAAATATAAATTGGTAATTGGTAATTCGTAATTTAATTTGTTAATGGTTATTCAATAATTAAAAGTTTATTTTTTAATTCAAAATTATTATAAACACTAATGATATAAGCTCCTTTAGAAAGAACAGAAAGATCAAACATTTTATAAAATTTACCTTTAGTTAAAGAAACGTTTTCTGAAACTATAGTCCTGCCCTGCATTTCCTTAATATCAATTTTCCATTCGGAAACACTTTGTGATTCAAAATATACTGTTATTTGCCCATTTGAAGGGTTTGGGAAAATATTAATTCCCATTAAAATTTCGTTATCTTCAACACCATTGCCGGTAACAACAATAGTTTTGTAAATAGTATCCGAATCGCAAGTGTTTGAAACAATAAGTCTGACAATATATTGCCCGGGAACTGAATAAGTAAAATTAACATTTCCGGCTGTAGTACTTTCGTTTATACCATTGCCATTAAAATCCCAGAAGTATGATGTCGCATTTTCAGAAGAATCAGAAAAACTCACATTCAT
>JAAXXA010000605.1 GCA_013334735.1 Bacteroidota bacterium | reverse complement strand
TAATATTATAAAACATTCGGATGCAACTGAAGCATCAATAAAAATATCGTATGCTAAAAATCAAATTTTTCTAAATATATCAGATAATGGAAAAGGATTTAATGTTGAAAAAATTGATTTAAAAAGTAACGGAATTATTAATATTAAGGAAAGAGTAGCGCTACTAAAAGGAGAATGCAAATTTTCTTCTTCTATAGGAAACGGTACTCAATTAAGTATTAAAATGCCTATATGATATACAAAGAAACGAATTTATAAAAACACTGATTCATTTGCTTGGTATTACAGAATCTAAATATATTTGCTTATAGAAATAAATTATGGAAAAGATAAAAATAATTTTAACTGACGACCATCGTATCTTCCGAGATGGAATAAAATCGCTATTATCCGATAACGACTTTATAAATATTATAGGAGAAGCCTCAAGTGGTAATGAGTTATTAGAAATGCTAAAAACCCATAAACCCGATGTTGTTATTGTTGATATAAGCATGCAAGGCCTTTCGGGAATTGAAGTTACCCGCCAGATATCTTTTTTATATCCCGAGATAAAAATTATGATTTTATCTATGCACACTGATGAAGAGTTCGTTTTAAATTCTATTAAAGCAGGAGCAAAAGCATACCTGCCAAAAGATACATCAGTAGAAGAATTATTAGAGGCAATTAAAATTTTGAATGAAGGAGGCGAATTTTACAGCAAATTGGTTTCTGATAATTTTTTGAAAAGCTATATTAAAAAGGTAAAAGTTGAACAAAAGTTAATGGATAACGACGATCTCACTCAAAGAGAAATAGAAATATTAAAACTTGCAGCAAGTGGTTCCAGTAATAAAGAAATTGCAGATAAACTTTTTATAAGTATTAAAACTGTTGATGCACACAAAAATCACATCATGCAAAAATTAAAATTAAAAAATACAGCCGAAATGGTTTTGTATGCAGTAAAAAACAATATCATCGAAATATAACACCCTTTTCTTTTTGTAGGTAATCCACCTATCAATTCAAAGCATTCCTTATTATAAATTCAAAGTTTGTCTTATTGTAGCAAACCTAAGTTAATTCTACTTTTGAGCCGAAAAAAATATTATAGGCATGAAAGTAAAATTTATAAAAACAGGCTTATTTGTATTATTCGTATTATCGTTAAATACAAATATAAAATCGCAGAATAATTCCGCAAAAGATTCTGCAAAAACAAAAATAAAATTAAATCTTAGCTCAGACATTATGAGCAGTTATATTTGGAGAGGAACCGATTATGGCAATTCTCCGAGCATCCAACCTACCTTATCCCTTATCAAAGGAAATTTCGAGCTCGGAAGCTGGAGTTCTCTCGCTACAAATAGTTTTTATAAAGAAATTGATTTATACGCAAAATATACTTATAAAAAAATCTCTTTGATTTTAACAGATTATTATATCCCTTTAGTGAATGGAGCAACTGCATCGCCGGATACAAGGTATTTTACTTATGATGATAAAAAAACAGCCCATTCTTTAGAAGGTTCTTTACTTTTTAAGGGAAGCGAAAAATTTCCTTTATGGCTGCTTGGAGGTGTTTTCGTTTATGGAAATGATAAAAGATGGGGATATGATATAAAAAAAGATACCACGAATGAAACTTATTACTCATCATATTTTGAAGCAGGTTATACTTTTACCATACAGGAAAATAGCGCTGATTTGTTTTTAGGGTTTACTCCAAACGGAGGGGCTTATGGCAGTAAGCTGGGTGTGGTTAATATAGGTGTAACAGGATATCGTAAAATAAAAATCACTAACGATTTTGAGTTGCCTCTTAAAGCATCGTTAATATTTAACCCTCAAACATCTAATGTCTTTTTTGCTTTTGGAATTACGCTTTAAATAATAATCAAATAAATTAATAACCATTTAAATTTTAAATTATGATAGATACAGGTTCAACGGGGTTTATGCTCTTAGCAACTAGTTTGGTAATGCTTATGACTCCGGGTTTAGCATTTTTTTACGGTGGATTAGCCACCAAACGTAACATTTTAGGTATTATGATCCAGAGTTTTGTTTCTATGGGCTGGACTACCGTATTATGGGTGCTTTTTGGTTATTCTCTTTGCTTCAGCGGAGGAGAAGGTGGTATTATCGGTGATTTCCACAAAGCTTTTCTTAATGGCATTAATTCAAATTCAATGTACACCAATGGAAAAATTCCCGAATTTGTTTTCGTTGCTTATCAAATGATGTTTGCAATTATAACACCGGCTCTTATTACAGGAGCTTTCGTTAACAGGATAAACTTTAAAGCATACTTAATTTTCCTTACTGTATGGCAAATTTTGGTTTACTATCCATTTGTTCACATGATATGGGGCGGCGGTCTTCTTGCGCAATGGGGTGTTCTTGATTTTGCAGGAGGTATTGTAGTTCATGCAACAGCCGGTTTTGCAGCATTAGCTTCAGTGTTTTATGTTAAGGCAAGATTTGATAAAAATTCTACACCAAATAGTATTCCTCTTGTTGCAATAGGAAGCGGACTA
>JAAXXA010000604.1 GCA_013334735.1 Bacteroidota bacterium | reverse complement strand
ATGTATTCATTCCTCTAACAAAGATAGAGAAATTAATACAACTCATTCACTATAATCAAAAATATTTTTGATTATAGTAAACAATAATATAACAATTAAATATTGTTTAAATAGCTGATTTTGTAATATCCTGCATTATTCACAAATTATCAAAAACGACTGTTCATGAAAAATTGTTTAATATCGACTTCCAGACAAATTTTATTATGTACTTTTGTTCATATTTTATCTTTTTATTCTCTCGCAAAGGCGCAATGACGCAGAGGCTGAAACTTAAATCTAACCTTTGGAATTTTATTCTCTCGCAAAGACGCAATGACGCAAAGAAGATAGAATTTTAAAAAAAGTTTGTAAAAAATAATATCAGAATAAACATCCGAATAATAAATAAATATAAATCAATGCAAGAAAGACATACAATTAGAGAGAAATATTTTGAAGAGCAGGATTTTACCACAAAAAAACATGTTATCCCATATTTAGAACATTTTATTTCAATATCTTCCGATTTATTTGTTTGTGAAATAGGATGCGGCGAAGGTGGAAATTTAAAACCTTTTGTAGATTTTGGCTGTAAAGTAACTGGTATTGATATTTCTGAAAATAAAATAGCTAATGCAAAACTATTTTTTAAAAATAATCCTCAAAAAGACAACCTTACTTTAATTTCAGAAGATATTTATAAAATAACGCCAGATGAGCTGCCAAAATTTGATATAATATTAATGCGAGATACTCTTGAACATATTCCAAATCAAGATATTTTTTTAAATAGTTTAAAAAAATTCATTAAACCAACGGGCAAAATATTTATCAGCTTTCCTCCATGGAGAATGCCATTTGGAGGACATCAGCAAGTGTGCAGGAGTTCATTTTTGAGCAAATTGCCCTATTTTCATATTTTACCTGTTTTTTTATATGTAGGACTATTAAAATTATTCGGAGAAAGTAAAGAAACTATAAGAGCATTATTAGAAATAAAAGAGACCAGAATTTCAATAAACAGGTTCAAAAAAATAATAAAAAAAAGAAATTTCGAAATTATTAAGGAAACATATTATCTAATAAATCCAAATTATGAGATAAAATTTAATCTTAAAGTAAGGAAATTACCTTCTTTATTAAATATACCTACAATTAGAGATTTTTTTTCAACAGCGTACTATTGTGTAATAAGGGACAAGGGATAAGCTACAAGCCGCGAGCTACAAGCTGCAAGCTACAAGCTACAAGCTACAAGCTACAAGCTACAAGCCACGAGCTACAAGCTACAAGTTGACAAGGGGGAAGGAGGAAAAGGGTGAAATTAGATTGGATATGAAATGAGTTAAAGTTCTTTATTATACTGATTTATAAAAAAATATTATAATTGGTAATGATTTTTGTATTACCTTTGTGCTGTTAATTTTTGAAAAAGTTTTAATTCGGTACTCGCAAAGTATAGTTTTCGCTCCTGTGATAGGCAATAATTCTATCGTTTAGCTCTCCCGTTCAAAACTCGAATCAAATCATTTATTCATTTTTAAAAAAAATTTTATGAACATTTTTGTTTCAAACCTGAGCTTCAGGATCAGCGATGATGATTTAAAGCAATTATTTGAAGAGTATGGCGAAATTACTTCAGCCAAAGTTATAACCGATAAATTTTCAGGCAGGTCAAGAGGTTTTGGCTTTGTAGAAATGAAAGACGATGAAGCAGGTCAGAAAGCTATCGATGAGTTAAACAATGCCGATTATGATGGAAAAGCTATAAGCGTTTCTGTTGCAAAACCAAGAACAGAAAACGGACCAAGGAAAAGTTTTGGTGACCGTGGTGGATTTCGTGGTGGTAATGATCGTGGCGGTGATCGTGGTGGTAACGACAGAAGAAGCAATACCAGAAGATATTAATCTTTAAATTATAATTCCCCGGTGTAATTAATCGGGGAATTTATTTTTATTCCTTTCTCAATATATTCACACCCCAAGGGATTAACATATTAAATTATCCCCCACAGTCCAAAAATAACAACAATGAAATTCTAAGAATTATCAGTTGCTCCCGAAATTTGCAGAGCAATACTCGAACTTGGGTTTGAGAACCCAATGCCTGTACAGGAACAAGTAATTCCTTTACTTTTAAACAAAAAAAACGACATTATAGCACTTGCTCAGACAGGTACTGGAAAAACTGCTGCTTTTGGGATACCTGTTATTCAGGATGCAGATTCAGGCAGTCCTTTACCACAGGCGCTTATTTTATGTCCAACACGAGAATTGTGTTTACAAATATCGGGGGACTTAAATGATTTTGCCAAGTATCTGGATGGGATCAAAATACTAGCGGTTTACGGTGGTTCAAGTATTGACACTCAAATCCGTTCAATAAAAAAAGGAGTTCAGATAATTGTTGCCACACCCGGCAGATTAATGGATTTAATTGAAAGAAAAGCAATAAAACTTTCACAAGTACAAAAAGTAGTTCTCGACGAAGCCGATGAAATGTTAAACATGGGTTTCCTTGATGATATTAATACTATTTTGGCAC
>JAAXXA010000603.1 GCA_013334735.1 Bacteroidota bacterium | reverse complement strand
TTGCAGCTTTTAACTTATGCCTTATGCCTTGTCCCTTGTGCCTTTTAACTTTTCACTTTTCACTTTCAACTTTCCTAAATCCCCTTCGGCGGTTTTGGTCCGAGCAATGTTGTAGGAGGACTTTTTTTTGCCGCTTCATCAGGATAATTAAGTATTACAGGATACATGCTTTTTTTCATTATAAAAGATGCAATAGAGTCCATCCACATACTTGCTGATTGTCGTGTAGGGTGCGCTCCGTCGCTATTTCTGTTAAACGTTAAATTTTTTGAAGGGAAATATTTTTTTTCGCCCGTATTGCGTGCAATCAAATCATTTATTCCGCTATCTTTTTTCCAGTTTGGAGGTCCCACCCAAATAAATTTTTTATCGCCCATTTGTCGTAAAATATTTTTTACGAATTTGTCACGGTTCCTTATGATATCTCTAATAAATAATTCATTTGATCCAATTACCAGAACAATATATGTGGGATCGAATTTTTTTATAAAATATGCAATTGTATCACAGCTTCCATACCATAGCGTTGATGAAGAATACCAAATTACGGAATTCATTTTGTGTCCGTTCTTTTTGCAGTAATCGTTTAAGCGATAACCAAGTCCTTCAAGCATTGAATCGCCTATTAAAAGAAAGCGCTGAGCTGTAGAATCAACAGGACTGTGCTGAACATACGAGCTTTTGCGACTATTGATAAGAAGTTTCCCTTGCGGCAACATTGAAGGAGAAATGAATTCCTTAATACCTGATTGTTTTATTTCAATGTTAAAAAGTTTTATGGGTACTAGCGCAAAGGAATAGATAGTAAAAATAATCAGAGTATGAAAAAAAATCATAATGAGTTTTTTTAATGGTTCCGGATAATTTGTAAAAGCTTGTTTTAAAAAAATATAATACTCTTTAAAATGGATTTTGATAAATTTAAGAATAGCTAACAAGATGTGCGATGCACTGCGATGCGTTGCGATGCGTTGTGATGCTTTGTGATGCTTTGCACCGTATTTAGCTGCGTTGCGCTGTGTTGCGTTGCTTTGCTTTGCGATACGATGCTTTGCGTTGAGCCTGCCGAAATGAGCCTTTAAAAACGAGATCGTCGAAATGAACTTGCCGAAGAGCGATGCACTCAGCTTGCCGAAGAACGATGCGCTGCGATGCATTGAGTTTTTCGAAATGAGTTTGCCGAAGTGCGATGCGCTGAGCTTGCCGAAGTGTCGAAAAAAAGAAAAGATCTTTGCAAGTAAGGCAGAAATGTTTAGATTTGGAATGCGGAATCTTTTTAAATATTGTAATAAAGGATGAATGAATTTGGATATTGAGTGTAGTTTAATTAAGTGTAGCACCTGCCAATTGCCGATACGTGGCACTTTAAAATTAAATAAATTTTTAATAAATGTTACTAATCCCTTCAGACGAAGTATTATCTTTTTATACATCATCTTTTTCCTTGTTTTGATTTAGTTTGAGAAAATAGCCATTTATATAAATCTATACTTTTATAAGTTTTTGTATATGCATCATGTCCTGTTTCAGGATATTCAGTATATATAGGATTTCCTCCTGCTTTTTTGATAGCAGCAATCATATCGCGTGAACGTGAAACCATTACAACTTTATCTTTTCCTCCGTGAAAAGCCCAGATTGGGATATTCTTTATTGATGCAGCTTTCGCGGTATCTCCACCTCCGCAAATAGGAACAGCAGCAGCAAATTTCCACGGATAACGGCATATAGCATCCCATGTTCCGAACCCTCCCATTGATAAGCCGGTAATATAAATTCTATTAGTATCTATGTTTAATTTTTTTATAAGTGAATCCAATAATTTAATGGTTTGCTCAAGATAAACAGAAGGTTTTTCGGGTTGTACATGCGATGATAAATTCCACGGAACCTCCACCCAACGATAATTTTTTGCGCATTGTGGAACTATCATATAACACGGATATGTTTCTCTGATCTGTGATGATGCAAAATTATTTACTCCGTTTGCAAGCTGACTATTGTTGTCGTTTCCGCGTTCCCCTGCTCCATGAAGAAATAAAACAAGAGGATATTTTTTTGAAGGATTATTTTTTTTAGGCTTCATCATACGATAAAAAAGAGTGTCTCCTGAATTGAAATAAAATTCATGCTTTTCAAAAACATTGTCGCTTTGCCCAGATAATCCACAAGAAAACAAAAGTGTCGAAACACAGCTAAAGAAAAATAGTTTTATTTTTGAAGAAAAATCCGACATAATAAATAATGTTTAATTAATGCAAATCTATTTAATAAACTGCAATTGTTTAAATAAAAAAAAGAAAGTTTTTAACAATTTATTAGAAACATTATGATGTTATGCATACATAAAGTATAATTACTTTTTCATTGCGGCTTCGAGCCTTTGCGTGAAATAAATTTTGCGTTTTTTATGTTCTCCTGTCTTTCTCTTTATCGTAAGCTTCCACAATTTTAGAAACAAGCTTGTGTCGCACAATATCCCTTTCATCCAGCATTATAAAATCCACACCTTTTATGTTGTTAAGTA
>JAAXXA010000602.1 GCA_013334735.1 Bacteroidota bacterium | reverse complement strand
TTAAAAATAAATCCATGAAAAAAAGCAAATATATTTTTGCTCCACACCTATCTACCTTGCCGATGTTGTCGAAGCGCGCATGTCGTCTCTTCTCAATTTTCTGCATTTTGCTTTTAACATTAAATACTTACTCGCAAGGCATAGCCATTAATACCACTGGTGTTGCTGCAGATAATTCGGCAATGTTAGATATTAATGCAACAGGCATGAACCCAAAGGCAGGATTATTAATCCCGCGTATGACAACAACGGAGCGAAATCTTATTGTATCTCCCGCCGAAGGTCTTCAGATATATAATACTTCTACTCAATGCTTTGAAGCATATTACGGGAGTGGCTGGCAGTCGGTTTCCTGCTTATGCACATCACCTGCGGCAGCAGGAACCATAAGCGGTACATCTGACGTTTGTCCCGGACAAAATGCTGTTTTATATTCTGTACCTGCAATTTCAGGCGCCACAAACTATATTTGGTCGTATTCAGGAACAGGAGTGGCGATAATCGGTTCAACAGATGCAGTTATAATTTATTTTTCAGGAACTGCCACTTCAGGAAACCTCACGGTAATGGGAACTAATAACTGTGGCAATGGTACTGTTTCGGCTAATTATGGAATAAATGTAAATTCCGCACCACCAGATATCACGGGACAACCGGCAAACCCCGCTGCAGTTTGCGCCGATGATGGTACTTCGTCTTTCACTATTACAGCAACAGGAGCGTTAACTTACCAATGGCAGGAATATGTAAGCAGCTGGAATAATATTTCCAATGGCGGTGTTTATTCAAATGTTACTACATCTACATTAACCATTACAAATCCTCCGGCAAGCATGGATGGCTATAAATACAGATGTATAATTGGTGGGACATGTACAAATTCTTCAACTTCTAACGGTTTGGCGACACTAACATTTAATCCCAATTTGCCTGCAAGTGTAAGTATTGCAGCATCTGCGACATCTATTTGTTCAGGTACAAGTGTAACATTTACAGCAACACCTACTAATGGCGGTACTCCATCATACCAATGGAAAGTAAATGGATTGAATGTGGGAACTAACAGCAATACATATACAAGTAGCTCTCTTGCAAATGGTAATGCTATTACCTGCGTTATGACATCTAACGCCAGCCCTTGTTTAACAGGCTCGCCTGCCACTTCAAATACAATAACTATGACTGTTACTTCTTTGATGTGCAATTTAATTTCGTATTGGAAACTCAACGGAAACAGCAACGATGCTTTTAGCAGCAACAATGGCTCTGACGCATCAATCACCTATTCCACAGATAATGGGAAAATCAGTCAGGGAGCGGGATTTGTTTCTGCTAATTCAAGTAAAATACTTTTTGCTGATGCTTCCTTATTAAAGCCTACAGGAAACCACAGTGTTTCATTCTGGTTTAAAACTACTACTTCATCCGGCTGGAAAGGAATTTTTCAATCATACTCGCAAGTTTCTACAGTGGCAGGTATCCAGATAATGATGTCAGGAGCTAATCCCGGAAAATTGAGATTTGTCAATGGTAACAATCAGGGGTTCAATTACGGGACAGATTATGTTGAAGCAATTTCCAGCGGTACTGTAAATGACGGAAGCTGGCATTTTGCTGTTTGTGTTTCTGATGGTTCTACGTTAAAAATATATCTTGATGGTAATTCTTCTCCTGTGGCAAATGTTGGCTGGACAGGAGGTGTTGCTTATACTTCACCAAGCTACCAAGCTTTAGGTTGTTTTGACAACAATGGTACACCAGAAGCATTTTTTGACGGATCATTAGACGAAGTAAGCTTTTGGTCCCGCGCTTTAACCACAGGCGAAATATCTCAGCTATACAACAGTGGAACAGGTTTGCAATATCCGTTTTAAAACAAAATCAATGAAAACAAACAAAATTTTAATAAGCATTGTAAATGCTTTGTTCATTGTTAACTTTTCACTGTTAACTTTTTACTGTTTTGCCCAAGGTGTGGCTATCAATATTACCGGTGATTCTGCCGTTAACTCTGCAATTCTTGATGTAAAAAGCACCGCACAGGGAGTTCTGATATCACGAATGACGACAATACAGAGGGACAGTATAGCAATCAAATGCGCTTGTGTTCCAACAACAGGTCTTCAAATATACAATACTACCACTAATTGTCTGGAAATTTTTGTCGGAACTACTTGGCAGTCCATTGGATGCGGTTGTACAAGCGCGCCAGCTGCTGCAGGAACTATTAGCGGTACGTCCACTGTTTGTCCGGGACAAAATGCTGTTTTATTTTCGGTACCCGCTATTGCAAGATCTACAAATTATATATGGTCTTATTCTGGTACAGGAGCATTTATTGTTGGTTCTACTAATGCCGTTATTGTTTATTTCTCAGGAACTGCTACTTCCGGTAATCTTACTGTACAAGGAATAAATGCTTGTGGTAATGGTACTGTTTCGGCGGATTATCCGATTGCAGTTAATTCCACTGCTCCTAATATTACTGCACAACCCGCATCAGTAACCACTTGTTTAGGAAGCGGAGC
>JAAXXA010000601.1 GCA_013334735.1 Bacteroidota bacterium | reverse complement strand
CCAAACTCAATCTACTACAGTAGTTACTAATGGTTTATGGCATCACGTTGTCTGGACAACCGATGGTGTTACCGGTCACGGCAAATTGTATATCGATGGAATAGATAACACTTCAAGTGATGGTGGGTATTCTCTCGCTACCGCAGCCGGTACAACTTTATACATAGGTGGATATGCCGGAAGCTACTTTAACGGTTCAATCGACGATGTTGCAATTTATTCACGAACCCTCACTCCCAACGAAATTTCAGCCCTTTACTTTAATTCATACCCCAAAGAACTTTATTCCACGCCTCTTTACAGCGATGCCAGCTTAACAAATTATTGGCGTATGGAGAGTAATTCCAATGACTCAAAAGGTTCGGTAAATGGAACTGATGTCGCAATTACTTACTCAACGGGTAATGGGAAATTCGGACAAGGAGCAGGTTTTAACGGAACAACTAGTGGAATAGTAACAACAACAACTCCTACTTCCAATTCTATGTCTTGGAGTTTCTGGTTAAATATCAATTCCCTTTCCAGTGTATCTATACCGATGGTTCAGGGAGATCCGGCAGGACCTTATAAATATTTTGTTATTTTTACTGACGGCTCAGTACGTTTCACAAATCCCGGAGGGCACGATTTTCTCACAGCCGCGGGGGTGTTTTCGGCAGCCACTTGGCAACATATAGCAATCACTGTTGGTTCAACTGTTACAGACGTGCATATTTACGTAAATGGTACAGAAAAAGCTGTAACTGCTAGCGGTTCGGGTGGATTTTTTTCGGGTAATTACGGTTATTATTTTGGGCGAAGCTCTGACAATGGATATCGTATTCAAGAAGCTATTGATGACATTGCTGTTTTTTCCCGCGTCCTTACTCCTGCTGAAATCAATAAATTGTATTATGGTTTATGGCATACAGCCCAAGGTTCTTCAACAAATGCTTTATTCTTTGCAGGCGACTAATTGGAGTCCGTCTGCAAACTAATAGTATTAAAATAAATAATGCAAATTTTAAAATGTAAAATCTAAAGTGCAAAATTCAAAAAACATTATAGGCATTGATAATTCTAAGTCTTATAAATTTACAATTTGCATTTCGACAAGCTCAATACACCGCAATTTAACTTTTACAATTTGCAATATTTTTATTTTTGGCGACATTACGGACAAGCTCTAATTGTTTAGATAGTTTTATTTATAAAAAATTATATTATATATTTGTACTACTAATTTTATTTATGTGTATAAAATAATTGTAAAATTCAGCCACTATATTTACCATAAATAGCCAAGATTCACAGATTTAAAACTACCAAAGGTAGTTTTGTTTGAGGGAATTTTTTATCTGTGAATCTGTGGCATGTATTTAGTTTTTAATATTTTAAACGACTGAGTTTTACAAATAATTTAAGAAATCTTAATTTTTTATTTCAAATTATGAATTTTAAAATGAATAAAGTTTTAAATTTTGTTTTATTAACCTTTTTCAGCATTTTTCTTATTTTTTACTGCAAAGCGCAAAGCGGTGTGGCTATTAATAATACGAACACTACCGCTGCACCATCTGCCATACTTGACATTAGCAGCACCACACAAGGTGTTTTATTACCAAGCATGTCAACCATACAACGCGATGCCATCGTATCACCTGCTATTGGATTAATAATTTTTAATACTGATTGTGAAAATTTAAACATTTATACAAGCAGCGGGTGGCAACCGGTTAGTACAACAGGAGGTAGCATTCCTGAAGCCGCCGGTTCTATTTCAGGCGCTGCTGCTGCTTGTCAGGGACAATCGGGAATAATATATTCTGTCCCCTCTGTTGTTAATGCCACGGCTTATTTGTGGACTTACACGGGCAGCGGGTTTTCTATTATTTCCGGAATTGGCACTAATTCCATTTCTGTTAAATTTTCCGGATCCGCTACTTCAGGCGTATTAACCGTTTATGGAATAAATGCTTGTGGTAATGGCGTTGCTTCTACAGGATATTCTATTTCGGTTAATCCTGTTTTATCTGCCGGTGTTGGTATTGCAACTTCTGATAATCCCATTTGTGCGGGAACAAGTGTAACCCTTACCGCCTCTCCTGTTAACGGGGGTTCAACGCCTTCTTATTTATGGTTATTAAATGGGGTTAGTGTAGGTACGAACGGCGATACTTATACTGATGCTGCTCTGAGTAACGGCGATATTATAAGTTGTGTTATGACCTCTGATTACAGCTGCGCAACTAACAGTCCTGATACTTCTAATGTAATCACTATGAATGTAAATCCTAATCTGCTTGCAAGCATTAGTATTGCTACATCAGAAGATACTATTTGTACAGGAAACAGTGTTACGTTTACCGCATCTCCTGTAAATGGAGGAACTTTACCTTCTTACCAATGGGTTTTAAACGGAGTAAATACCGGTTCGGATAACGCTATATACACTGATGCCTCTCTTATTAACGGTGATCAGGTATATTGTGTTATGACTTCAAATGCTAATTGCATAACTGCTAATCCGGATACTTCCGATACAATTA
>JAAXXA010000600.1 GCA_013334735.1 Bacteroidota bacterium | reverse complement strand
CTGTGAACATAATCATGAATTATATCATCAGAATGATCGGGATCGTTAGTAGTGGTTTGAGCGCTTACAATACTGTCTTCTGTCAGATAAACGGCTAATTTGTAAGTTCCGGTCATATTCTGTAAAGCATCAAATTCCAAATTTATATTTGAGGTTCGTGTTGATGAGTTGTAAGAATTGCTTATTTCAATTTTTACCTCCGGCGCAAGATTATTTATTGTTTGAATTCGTGTGCCCCATGCATCTTTATCAATAGCCGCGTTTGTTGGGAAACCTGTACGACTTACCATTCCTTTGGGATAAAAAGTCGGGGCAAAAAATGTGTTCAGTTCATTTCCTGTGGGACATCTGAAATCATCAGCAAATTCGCCCGTTCCCGGCTCGGCGAAATCACCCGCGTGTATAGAAATTAAAATTAACTTTTCACCATAAATAGATTTTAATTGCTGTGCTTTAATATTTCCAAGTGGGCAATTCGGACATTGATGACCTGTAAATTCTTCAAGGATTATTTTTCTAATTGATGCAGTATCATTCTCTGTTGTTTCATTTTTCATATAAGGCGGATTAACCTTATCGCAGGAAATAAGAAAAAACAACATTATTGGTAATAAAATTAAAAAGGAATATCTTTTCATAAAATTATTTTTAAACTACTCTGACAATTTTTGAGGACACTGAGCGGAGCGCCTTACTGAGTTAATCGAAGTGCCGAAGCATAACTTATAATTAAGTGTGAATTTATCTGTGTTCATTGTATAATCCAGTGTCATCTGCCTTCCTATAACTTTTTAAAAACTGCTTATAATTGTTAACGTAACGCCATTGGCTGCTGGAACATTCCTACATACTCCACCAATACATATAATACCTTCTCTTTGTTTTCCATAAGATATTGAAATCCTGTTTGAATTTTTTATATATCCGAAAGACGCATTAAAATAATGGAATTGCTTTTCTTTAATTTCATTACCATAATTATACATATCACCTAAAGCAAAAAACCATTTTGGCGCTATAGTATATTGAAGCATTGCCATTGCCCAGTTTCCGTTATCTTGTTTTGTATATAAATGCTGTAATTCCAATTGTAATGATTTAGTATCTTTAACTTTATATGAAAGATCAAGAATTCCTATATGCGAATAAATCATAGGAGCGCCGTGTCCTTCAATCACTTTTTTATTATATGATTGATATAAATATGTTAAAACGGCTTTAATTTTTTTACTTATTTTACGATCAATTTCAATATTAAAATCTTCGAAATAAAGTTCTTTCCCTAATTTGAAAAAATCCGATTTATATCCAAGAGTTCCTGTTTGCAGTATAGCAGTTGTGTCATTAATACTTTCCCTGTCAATAGAATTTGCCCTTGAATAATTAATTGTGATATCTGTTCCCCAGTTACCGCCTAATTTGGTTTTTTTCTTTATATTATATACCACTTCCGCCTGAATGCCCATTTCTCCGTTAGGCTGGGTTGACGAAGGATACATTGCTGCCAAACTATATGAATGCTGCTTTGTAAGAGAAGGAAGGAAATTAATCATTAAAACATTTCCTGTAATACTCCTGTCAGATCTGAAATTCATGTTGTCAATTCGTTTTGCAGAAAGCGAAATACCAAGCCCTTTTTGTGAATATGATGATGAAAGGTATAATGCTTCGCCGGGCTTGTATATATAATTGTTTACCGCAGAAGGATCGTTAACTTTATATGCATATTCCCCTGTAAAGTTTATTTTCCCGTTAATAATTTTTGTTCGTCCTGCAAAAGCGGCAACATTCTCGGGAAGATTGTAAATAGGGTCCATATCATTTTGATATTTACTTACAATGCTGCCACCAATTGTAATTTTGGTTTTTTTTGCGGCTAATTCACTAAATATTTCATTAAAATCAAATTCTCCATCAGCGCCTCTCACAATTCCGGGACCTTTTTCAAAGAAAAAACGTTGGGTTCCTGCTATACCTTTTAAAGTTATACCCTTATAAGGATTATAAAGTACATTTACCCCATCAATAGAATTATCCATTCCAAGATTCCAATCCTGATATGCTCTTAAAATAAGACCGTTCCCAAATTGTTCATAAAAATTTCCTACAGTAACCTTTAATTCATCTGCTTTATATGAAGCAAATCTATAAGGAATACCATTTCCTTTATAACGTGAATCAAACCCCTGCATCACGTTTTGATAACTTTCATAACGCATACCAGCAGAAAAATTTCCGTTAGTATATAGAATGTTTAAAAAAGCATTCATTAATACTTTTTCAGGTACTTTGGGAGCTCCAATCAACGAATCTTCTATATAATATTGAGAATCCATCTGAAAACTCCCATGTATCTGTCCTGCGTTTAAAAATTCCTGTGATATTGATATCAAAGGAAAATAGACTAAAATAATTATTAAAAATCTACGTAAGTTTTTTCTTTTTATAATATTCAATTGTTTATAGATTAAGATTAAACATTTTTATTTCTTAAAATAATATTCTGAAATGTTAATAAATTATTCAAACA
>JAAXXA010000599.1 GCA_013334735.1 Bacteroidota bacterium | reverse complement strand
TAGACTCTCTGTCTCTGTATGTAGTTATTGTCGGATAATTTAATTGACAAAAAGCAAACGATGCATTAAAAAAACTTAATAAAAAAATCAAAGAGTTTTTTAAATTTATTGTCTTTTGATTTGTCATTGTCTTATAAATATTAATCTTGAAATAATTGTGTCTAACTTTCTTTATACAAAACATCTGCTATTAATAAATGCACGGTTATACCCTAAGTAATGGATGGATAACAGTACATTTTTTATTAAGTATTTCTAAACATTATAATTTAATTTATTTTTCATAATTTAATTTTCAATATTTAACATTCGTTTTTCGCGTTCAATTTCAGCTATCAATTCAGCTTCGGTAGGCAGGTAGGGCATGTATTTGGTCGCAAAAAGCTGTCGGCTTTGGTTTAATATCGAATATTTGGCAATGGTTTGGTCAGTTTCGGAGCACAGTAATATACCAATGGTAGGATTATCCATTTTTGTTTTTTGCAAATCATCAAACATCCGTACATACATATCTAATTGCCCTACATCCTGATGTTTTAATCGTGTTGTTTTGAGATCTATTAGAACGAAACATTTTAGAATATAATTATAAAAAACCAGATCTATAAAGAAATCACTGGTTTCTGTTCTTACCAAGCGTTGACGTGCCACAAATGCAAACCCTTTACCCAGTTCCAACAGAAATTTTTGTATATTATTGAGTAAAGCTTGTTCCAGATCATCTTCCTTGTATGTTGTATTTGGAGGAAGTTGTAAAAATTCCAGCACATAAGGATTTTTGATAAATTCGAGATTATCTTGTTGAAATGTTTCAGTTTTTTGTTTCATTTCATCAATTACAAGTTGTTTTACTTGCGAACTTATCAGCCTTTCAAAGTATAGGGTACTTGTGTTTCGGTCTAATGTTCTGTAACTCCAGTGATTTGTAGCAGCTTCGTTCAAATAATAGTTGCGGGCATCGTTGGATGATATTCTTATTAATAAACGATAATGGCTCCAACTTAATTCGGGGCGCAGTGTGTCCCGAATTGGAAAAACAAGATAAAACTGACGAATTCGCCTTAGCTCTCTTTCGTCAAAGCCTTTACCGAACTCAGAATGTAATTCTTTAGCTAAAGCTTTAAGCAGACCTTTACCATAAGCAGCACGTGTTTCGCCATGTTGTTCTTCTTCCACAATACGTTTGCCAATAAGCCAATAAGCCTCCACCATAGCAGTGTTTACAGCAGTATAAGCTTTTGATCGGGCTTGGGTTAAGATTTCCCTTATATCATCAAAAAAAATATTTTTAACATTACTCATTTTTCAATATACTAATATATCGTTCTGATTACGTACTCTGAGACCGGAATTTAATTAAACATTTTGTTATTCATTCTTATTTTGGGCTAAAGCCTTAATTTTATTTTCTTTTTAATTAACTATGACCTGAACTTCAACTACGCTCAGCTACCAAAGTTCATGGCAATTCAGGGTGTTCAAAGTCTACGCTCAATATCCAATCTCTTTGGCTAATTTTATCATTATTTATCATAATCATCCGCGTTATCCGCGTTCCATTATATACAATTAATTCGAGTCATCATGTGTACAAAAATATTCTATGGTTTTTTCAGCGCAAGTGTTGCAATAGCCGAGTTTCCTGACCATAGTGTCGATCATTCTGCCGTATAACTTTTGATTTTCTTCGTTGGTGCGGTTTGATAAAGCTCCTATAAGGCTTCCTGCACCTGCAATATCCGATTTAAGGCGGACATCTGTTACGGCTTTTACCAAATCGTTATTATCCATAAAATTGTATGATGGATCTTTAATCATCTTTTGTCCGTATATCTTTGTAATAGTGGTGCGGAAACTTTGTTTCTGTTCATCGTTTTTTAAACCTAATCGTTCTTCCACGCTATTGATAAAGGTTTCATCAATACGGAGCGGAACAAGTTTGCCTGTCTGAGGATCCTGATATGTCCATATTTTATCAGCGCCAAGGTTTTTAGCATCAACTCCGATGATCATGTTTACGTAGCCCATCACATCTTTTTCAACAGCATTTGGTTCGTCCATATATGCGTTGAAAATAGTAGTCATAACATTTTTCCTGTAAAGCTCTTTTGCTATTTTTATGTCATTGAAATATTTTACCCTGTCGTTAGCATCCTGTACATAATCAAGGATAACTGATTCTACCGCCCTGAACACATCGCCTGCATACATGCAACGACCTTCCTGTGTTTCGCTTCTTTCAAGCAACATCTGAAGCGCGCGACCAAGATTACGATGTCCAAGACCTTTCTGTCCGAAACGTTTTGTAATATCGGGATCGTTGTTCAGGTCGTTTATTACTTCGTTCAATGTTTTAATACTTTTTTCGCCGGCTACATCTCCCGCAGCAAGTTTCATCATTTCAACGGGTGTGAGTTTATCTGAATTAGGCATCCTGCTTAATACAACCGCTACAGAAATTGCATAATTCAAATTCGGATCGATATGTAATTTTTCGTTGGTAAAAGTTGTTTTATCTCTGTTTCCTATTG
>JAAXXA010000080.1 GCA_013334735.1 Bacteroidota bacterium | reverse complement strand
CAACTATAGCAAAAATTCCAGTCAATAATTTACCTGTCAATATTACAATTTGTTTAATTATTCGGCTTCCCACATAATATCACAAGTTCCTGTCGGACTCCCGGTATTGCTCCATGACAAAATAATATTTGTTCCATCAAATGTAACTGTTGCATAAGATGTAGTGCTTTCAGACGCATTCACAAGTTGTATAATATTTGTTGAACTTTGACCACTTCTTGTTCCCGTATATGCAGAAGAACTTATGTTGTACTGATAAATCGTAGATGTTGTAGTTCCATTATAAACTCCTTGAGAACGACCATTACCAGTACTTCCATCCGCAAAAGAAACATTAATTCTTATCTTTTTAGGTGTTGTACCTAGTCCGTGCGCAATATTTTGAGTCCCCGTTGTTGTTCTATCATGTGTAGTTACTCCATTTTTATAAGTTGTTCCTCCACTTGCAGCCGAAGCTGACAGATACCCATTAGCATCTGCTACAACAGGGCGAGAACCGGTACCTGCTAAAGACCCAATTTTGACAATACCGTTCGGAAAGGTAACATTTTGACTCCCATCTACACCCATGAATGTTGTATAGCTATTTCCATTGCGAAAAAAGAACCATGACGGGCTTCCTCCCGAGTTTATATCAAAGTAGCCACCGACTGATCCTGTATAGCGAATAGCATTAGTTTCTCCTGCGATGTTGAGGGCTGCTGCTCCTGTAAGACCAGCACCAATTATAACACTTTTGTTAACATCAAGTTGAGCTAAAGGACTCGTTGTTCCGATGCCGACGTTGCCTGCATAATTAATTGTCATTACTCTTGAAGATGCATTATTTCCATTACTGGTAAAAAAGTTTATATTGTCGTTAAGTGTGGTAGAGTTGTGGTCTATTTCCATACCAACACCATACTGTGAACCAACTACTCCCGAACCATTGTTATCAGATTCGCCCACTCTATAAGAACCTGTTGCTGCAGTGGGTCTTAACATTATTATATTGCCTCCGCCAATCTCGAGCTTTTGCGCTGGACTTGTTGTTCCTATACCAACATTGCCCGCATCGTTGATTGTCAATGCATCCCCAAAATTATTTGTCCCGCCAGCATTCCTAACGGCAACGAAAAAATCGCCTAAGCCCCAACCACTAGTCCCTGTAGTTTTAAACCCGAACTGACCAAGTGTGGTATTCCCAGAATCATAAATCTGGATACCAGCACGAGTATTAACTGTAGTGTTTTTATTCTGAAGAAGTATTATAGTTCCTGATAGCGCTGCGGTACTAGCATCATTAGTCGCAACTGAAAGTGGAAGTGTAGTGGAAATGCCGTTTATTCCTACTTTGCCGGTTATAGCAATTTTTCCTGCTGTTGTTCCATCTAAAGTAGCGGTAGAATTGAGAAAAAGTTTGTTAGTATAAGTGTTATTCCAATAACGAGTAGAGCTACCCATATCATAGCCTAAATTACTTAATGGTCTTGGAGTTCCTCTAACTGTTAGCGTCCCTCCATTAGGAGCATTTAATAAAACATCTCCGGAAGTAACTTCTAACTGCAAATAATTAGTAGCAGTGTTGTTTACAAATTGAAATGTAGCAGTAGGTGAAGCAATTTCAAAAGTAAACCTGTTATTGGAAACCGCGGTATGGATAAATTGTGTGCTACTTAAATTCAAGCGGTTAACATAAGCATTAGCCCAATAATTACTAGAACTTCCCAAATTATAAGTAGTGTTAGTAGAAGGAATAAGATCGCCACTAAAGGTTGATGTTCCAACTACCGTCAACGGAGTTGAAGGGTTTGTCGTTCCTATGCCAATGTTACCAATACTTGAGATAATCATTCTATCAAGATTTCTTGTTTTGAATCTTAAAGGAATTGACCCGGAAGCATCGCTTGTACCTATAAAATTTGTAGTGGAATCAATACCTGTGTTACCTGTTATATGCCATGCGGTAGCATCAATTCCTCCGGCAGGTATTGCCCATGTTGGCGCTCCTGAACCGCTTGATGTTAGAACCTGCCCGCTTGCGCCTGGCCCGTTTGAAGGCGCTGTAAGATATATCCACTTGCCTGTGGTGGTGTTGCTATTCCAGTAGTAGTAGCCCGTTCCACTACCGCCTGTTGGAGCTGTATTGCTATATACTAATAAACTTGTAACAGGAGTGCCCGTAAGCGGAGCATAAGTTGCAACATCAGTTAAACTTACCCGTGGAATTAAAAGTCCTTTGGTATCGGGTGTACCTTCGCCCACTTCAAGCAAAGCCGCGTCTTTGGCTTCATTACCTGAAGTATTGATACCCACGCCTTGAGAAAAGGAGTTGAAAGATAATAGTGAAAAGTGAATAGTGAAAAGTGCAAATAAAAAGATTGATATTTTTTTCATAGATTTTATTTTTATAAATTCTCAAAGTATTGCAAATATAAACTTTTTGTCTATTTTTTAGCCATTTACATCCCAAATCTACCCTTAGTATATGTAATATATTTTGCGATTTGAACATCTGACCAAGTTCTTGATTCAATTATTACCTCATCAATTTTTCCATTAAACCAATCTCCGGGTTGAGTATTATCACCACCGCCCCATGAAGAGCAACCAATTCTTGGTCTTGATGTATATCCACCATACCAATTTAAGTTTCTTGTCCATTGAGTTGAAATTGCTTCTTGTTTGCCATCAACATACAATCTTAAATAATTACCGTCGTACGTTCCTATTATACAATGAAATTTACCGTCAGTTAAAACAGTTGTACCGACTATTGACTTATATTCGTTCCATGACGGGCGTCTGTCAAACATTTGAAATAGAGCGTATCCATTGGATTCAACAGATATAAAATACCAACACCATGATGGATCGTAATCATTTCTGAAACCATTAGAAACAATAACTTTATTTGTTGCGGTAGAAGTTGGTAAAGCCCAACCAACCACAGTTAAATTTCCGGTTGGCTTTAAACTAGCCACGTCAGCCATTGAAATCATACTGCTTGAACCGTTAAATGCAGCTCCCTGACCAAATCTTCCGTTAGTCAAAGAATATGTAACATTAGCATCAGTACCATTATTACCATTACCTGAAACATCATTGGAATTTCCGTCAAGATGCCATAAGCCTCTGGTAGTTGCGCTTCCTGTGCTTAAATATTCACCAAAAGTATTCTGAGCATTAAGAGTACTAAGTGAAAATAATGAAAGTATTAAAACTGTTGAAATTAATATTGTTTTCATATTAGTTGAGATTCAGATACCGGGTTGGAAATAAATATAGTTTAATGTATAAATCAATAGCAGGTGTGGTTTGAATTGCCGTAACATTTACCTGTATTCTGTCATTTAAAGCCAAAGATAAAGCGGACGAAGCCGGAGCCTGAGGAGCAGCAGTAGCAGCTACTCCGGAACTTAAAGTCGGGCTGGATAAAGTAACAGTTCCGGTTGCATTAACTAAATTAACAGTTGTGCTATTAGTAGTACCGGCAGTACCCGCGTACATATCAGCTCCTAAAACTCTCATTGGTTCTTGTGCATGAAAAGCATTCATAACATCAGTTCCCGTTGCGCCGACAGTTCCTGCATAAGAAAATCTTGCAATAAATGGCTCTGCTCCAATATTGCCATATTTCAAAGAAGAAGCATCAATTGAAGCCATTGCATCCCCAACAATAGTAACTGTTGTATTTGGGGAAGAAAAAGTTGAAGGGATAGAAACCATCGCAACTCTAACAGTAGAACTTTCTGTCCATTTAATAATCATTCCTTTAGCGATCAGGGTGGTGTAATCGCCTGTAATTGTAAAAGTAGTATTTGAGGTACGGGTAGGAGCGCCCGGCATTAAAGTCCAGAAGCCGCCGGCAGGAGTTGTCCATGAAAGATTGGCAGAACCGTTAGTAGAAAGCACCTGCCCATTAGAACCATCCGCATTTGGTAAAGTATATGTTGTAGTGCCTGCGGCAGATGCCGTTGTCAGACCTACATAGCCGGAAGAAGAACCTGAAAGACGTAAAGTCCCTTTTACATCCAGAGCGCTTCCGGGAGCTGTTCCCACTCCAATGTTGCCGGTAATTGCAATAGCTCCTGCCGTAGTACCATCCAGGTAAGCAGTGGAATTAAGATAAAGTTTTTGAGTATAAGTTTTAAGCCAATATCTATTAGTAGTACCAAGCTCTGTGAGTAAAGAAGTATTTGGATAAAATACACTGTAATCACCGATTATTATATTGGAATAACTTCCTAAGGTTATATTTGTACCTAAAATACTGAGACTATTGGTTGAAACAGAATTTATGGTAGCGGAAGCATTAAAATATATTTTCTTAGTATAAGCATTTGCCCAGTAAAAAGAAGAGCTGCCTAAGTCAATGGAATTATCACTGGCAGGCAATAAAGAAGTATTTATAGCAACAGAAGCAAGATTTGATAAAGCTGTGTTAGCACCATTGTTTTGTTGATCTAGTTGATATCTATTGGAATTATCTTTACTCCAATAGATATGAGTTCCATCATTTTCAATAGCTCCTGCTTCTGGCGACGAAAGTAAAGTTCCTGCATCTATTTTAAAAGATGCTGTATTTGATGTAGCCGTGCCCGCTTTCAAATGAAGCACTGCCGTAGGTGAAGTTACCCCGATGCCTACTTTATCTGTGTTTGTTGTAAGATGTACTGTCGTGCCTTCATCTGTCCAACCGCTGCTGTTGCTGCTGAATGATGTACTTAGAAGCACCGATTCCACTTTCCACGTTTTGCCGGCAGGAACAGGTTCTACTGTAGTTATATTTTTTACTTGTACAAACAGCAAAATATTGTCTCCCGAAGGAGAAGCCGCGATAGTATATTCTATTGCTGAAATACTTAGAACACCAGTACCTTTTGCAATTGTTTGTCCTGCTTTTAACCAAAACGGGAATTTTAAATCTGACTGCGAGCAATATACATTTGTTCCATCGATAACTATATTAGGTGATTGTGCGACGCCTATTATAGTGGAGCCAATAACACAAACGAAAAATAATACTGCAATGATAAACCATTTCTTAAGTAGTCTTACATTTTTCATAATTTTCAATTTTTTAATTAACCTTTTGATTATTGTATTGAATTAATTTTTGTTTTGCTGAATCGCATTTATTTATTAGCATATATTGTTAATCGTCGTTTGTATATGAAAAAGTTCTATTTTGCAAACCGGTAAGGGACATCCATCTTATGCCGTCATATCCTTCAAAATCATTAGTTGTTGAATTCCAGCGAATAGCGCCGGTTGTGGGAGTGGTTGTTGTACCTATTTCAACAGCTCCTGTTATAGTTAATTTTTGTCCCGGAGCAGTAGTTCCAATACCAACATTGCCTGTACTGGAAATAATCATTCTGTCAACATTACTTGTTTTAAAACTCAAAGGATGTGAACCTGATGTCTCGGTTGTTCCAATAAAATTTGTAGTAGAATCAATACCTGCATTGCCTGTGGTTTGCCATGCGTTTCCTGAACCTGTTGCAAGTTTCACCCATTGATCAGGTGTAGCAGTAGTATCCCAGTAGTAAAATCCTGCAGATGTAATATTACCTGCGGGTATTGAATCAAATACCAATAAACTGTTAACAGGATTTGAAATTGTTGTAATATCAGTTGTGCTTAATAATTTCACTCTCGGTATTCGCATGCCCTGATTGGTGCTGCTTATATCAAGCATTGCCGAGTTGTCGGCTGCAGCACCGGTAGAGTTAATTGATGCACCTCCTTGGGAAAAGGAGTTAAAAGTTAAAAGTTGAAAGTTGAAAGTGAAAAGTGCAAATAAAAAGAGTGATATTTTTTTCATGAGATTTATTGTTATAATGTTCTTATGAATTAAGAATTATTTAAGTGTAAATATAATATTTCTTTGGTCATTTTTAACCCTTGTCAGTGTTATCATAATAAATATGGGCGCAATTACTTACTATTTATAATGTAATAATTCTATATCTGATAAACCACTTTACAGTTCCATTTCCTGTAGTAAAAGCATCAGCAGATGTATTCTTCCATTCTATACCTGTATTAACTTTATTGTATATATTAGAACCATACAATACAAAAGTGTTAATAAATGCATTAGTAGTTCCATATAATTCAGCTCTTCCGACAGTAGCAGCAGATGCATCTTTTATAGAAGTTGTAGTTCCTGCCCAGACTAACTGAGGATTAGGAACACCAACGCTAGTGTATGCGATTCCACCATAAGTAAAACTACCAATAAGTTGGTCTATCACAATAATTTTCCCAGCGCCTGGAGCTGCAATTAAAGTTTTCCCAGTTGTATGAAGCGCTAAAATCTCTGCTGAGGAAACCGAAACAATTACTGTTTGTACAGCACATGTCTGTAATGTGCCATCAGGAAACATTATGCCATCTGTACCAGCCGTGCCTGCTACTTGAAGTTTTGCTGTAGGATTGTTTGTTCCAATGCCAACTTTGCCATCGGATGTTATTCTCATATATTCAGTACCCCAATCATGACGAAAAACAAGGTCAGGTGTAGCCGAACTAGTAGCGAAGATGTTCCAGTTTTCAGTATTGTTTTGTCCTGTTTTAAGTAATAGAGATGCCGGACCAACTGTGGCACCGCTATAACCCGAAACAACTAATTGCTGGTCAGTCATTTTTCCATAACCATTAATTTCTAATCTAGATTGGGGGCTTTGTGTTCCGATGCCAACATTTCCAATTGAATTAATTCTGAGTCTCTCATCGCCTCCATATGCTGTAGCATCGTTAAAGGTATAGAAAACAAGATCTGTGGCGTTGCTCACTAAAGGTGAAATTGCTGCTATTCGTGCAGAGTTATAAACTGGTCCAAATCCGCTACTTGTATTGAACACTAACTCTGCTGAATTTCCAACTCCTTGTGATGCAAGGTTAGTAATAGCAAGTCGTCCTCCAACTCCGGCATTTGTGTTTTTAGAAACTTCAAGTTGAAATGCTGGGTTTGATGTTCCTATCCCGACATTTTCATTGGCATCAACAGTTACAGCCAAAGCATCAGAATTATCAACTATCCCTGAGTTTTCAACATTATTACCCCCAGCATTAAATCTGGATAAATAATTATCAGTTCCTGAGATAACGGCTCCTGCCGCGCTTGGAATAGTCCTTGGCGAAATTAACAGAGCATCTATTACGCCTGAGTTATCATCAGTAGCATAAGCCTCTAATGCTATAGCAAAAGCCATATCACCTGCGCCAGCTTTACAAGCAATACCTGAGGTAGTATAAGCTGTTAAAAAATCGCCAATAGCTATATCCGTTGTACCGTTGGCTTTTAATACTGTAGTTTTACCAAAGATCTGAACTAAACCGGATGCAGCATCAGCAATTGATTCTGATACGACACCAAAAACTTTACTATCGCCTTTTGTTGTGGTTGTAGTAACCTCATTACCTCCTGCTACAGATTTAAATACAACAATATTCCCGGCGACAAGACCGGAACCGGAAGTATTTTTCATCTTTACGTAATTTTTTTCTTCGGTAATACTACCTTGATTATCCTTTAAGGTAGTTCCTGTTCCGCTGTCAGAAATTTTTGTTCCGAAATTGGTAATAATATTTTCAGTAACAACATTATTATTTGAAGAAATGATTATTCCTGTTCCAAAACTCTGGTTAGAATAGATACCGTTATTAGCAACAGTATTTTTATCTCCTGTAATCTGGATTCCATAGTTATTAAAAGCGCTTGCCCCTGAATTTACTATCATGGATATTTTATTATTGTGAATATGATTTTCTGTCCCGGTACAGTAAATCATAGCATCATTGAATCTATATTGCTGGTAATAGAACTCGTTGTGACAGATGATATTTTTATCTCCTCCCACAGTTATAATTTTATATATTTGGTCGCCTGTGTCGTTAGAGTAAAAATAGTTATGTTCAATTATTGACCTTGAGCCTCCTATTGTTAATGTGGGATCGAACAAGTAATGCCCGATAAACTTACAATCCCTGATGATATTATCGCCATTCAGAGTTATTGTTTTTACAGGATAAACAGCGTTAGCCAAATTAAAAACCACACCATATATTGCTGCCTGAGAACTTAATATCAAGTTGTCTCTAAGGTCTATCGTAATATTCCCCATATTTTGTAAAGTAAAGATTTGCTGTCCTGTTTTAATAGTAAATGCGGCACTTTCTGTCAAACTACTGGTCAATAAAATTTTGGCGTAGTTGCCTTCGGTTTCACAGGCTGTTTTTAAAGATGTGTAATCTGCTCCATCTCCGGCATCAACAATCGCATCATAAATAACTTGTCCACCAGTAGGAGTTGTCCATGTAGTCGCTCCTGAACCGCTGGATGTAAGAACCTGCCCAATTGTTCCGGGTCCGTTGGATGGTGAAGAAATATTTATCCATTTGCTGCCGCTCCAATAATAGTAACCAACACCATTGCCATTAGTTGGCGAAGTGTTGCTGTAAACGATTAAGCTGGCAACAGGAGTTCCTGTAAGCGGAGCATAAGTCGCAACATCGGTTAAATTCACACGGGGAATTAAAAGTCCTTTGGTATCCGAAGTGCCTTCGCCTATTTCAAGCAATGCCGCATCTTTGGCATCATTGCCTGTGGTGTTTATTCCAACCCCCTGAGAAAAGGAATTAAAAGTTAAAAGGGAAAAGTGAATAGTGAAAAGTAAAAATAAAAAGAGTGATGTTTTTTTCATGGTTTTATAGGTAAAATGTTCTTATGAATCAATAATTATTTAAGTGCAAATATAATATTTCTTTAGATAAATAAAAAGCAAAAAATTAAATTGATTTTGAGGAACTTGTTGTAAAACTTTAGTTTGTCTATTATTTTTGCTGCAATTTTCAACAAAGCCGAAATACATGAATTTTTTTATAAGGTTTTTGTGTATTTATTAAAATTCATGTATGTTTGCATAATATGAAAACAAGATTTTTTATATCAATATTGATTTTAGCGCTTATTATATCTTGCGCTAAAAAAAATGATTCTAAAGAAGCGGAAATAACTCCCTCAAATATTATT
>JAAXXA010000598.1 GCA_013334735.1 Bacteroidota bacterium | reverse complement strand
ATTTATTTCGAATAAAACTTTTCCAGCAAAATATTTCCAATTCTTACTGCTGTTTTGCCATCCCAAAATTCAGGTATTTGTTTTTTTTCGGACATTTTCCCTGTATAAAAAACATTCATGATTTTTTTTAAATTTACTATACTTGTTCCTGCTAATATATTTGTCCCTATATCAACAGTAGCAGGTCGTTCAGTATTATCGCGAAAAGTAATGCATGGAACGCCCAAAAAAGTAGTTTCTTCCTGAATACCGCCACTATCGGTAACAACTATAGCCGCATTTTTCACCAAACACAAAAAATCAATATAACCCAAAGGTTCTGTTAATATAATATTATCATTAAAATTATCCAGCAGTCCCATATTTTTTATATTGCTTAAAGTTCTAGGGTGAACAGGAAAAATTATTTTTATTTTTTTGGAGGTTTCAAGCAAAAAGTCAATTATTTCTAAAAAATTTTCTTTTTTGTCAACATTAGATGGACGATGAAAAGTAGCTAATAAATAATTTCCTGAATCGAGATTGAATTTTGAAAATGACTTTGAATTATCAATTGCGTCCATATTATGAACAAGTGAATCGATCATTATATTTCCGGTAAAAAAATATTTTTCTTCGGAAATACCTTCTTTTTTAAGATTTATTAATCCGCTTTGTTCCGAAATAAATAAAAAATCAGAGAGAACATCAGTAATGATCCTGTTAACTTCTTCGGGCATTGTTCTGTCGAAACTCCTTAAACCCGCTTCAACATGAGCAATTTTAATATTTAATTTACTTGCGGCAAGACTACATGCCATTGTAGAATTTACATCGCCAAACACAATAATAAGGTCGGGCTTTTCTTTTTCGAGAAGCTTTTCAAATTCGGTCATTATATTTGCAGTTTGTTCTGCATGTGTGTTTCCGGTAATTCCAAGAAAAAAATCCGGTTCTGGCATCTGAAGCTCCTGAAAAAACACCTTCGACATCGAAAAATCATAATGCTGTCCTGTATGACACACTAAATGAATAACCGATTCATTTGATTTGAAAAAATTATACAGAGGAGCTAACTTTATAAAATTTGGTCTTGTACCTACTACCGAAATAAACTTTTTTTTAGGTGTTTTCATGCTAATGTTTTTTTAATCATCTCTGCCAGATGTTGTGTTTGTATCTTTCTTGTGTAACTTTTAATAACTTCTTCGTTGGGAGAAACTTTGATTTTTCCTGTTTCAATATATTCGTCAACTAATTTTTTAATAATATCATAACATTCAACTTCCGTACTACAAAATAAAGCAAGATTTGTCGGTTTTAATAATCCTTCCACCTCTCCTTTATCAGAAGGACAGAAAAGAATAGTTTTTCGACAGGCAATGTATTCAAATATTTTACTTGCAATAACACCTTTCCTTTCTGCAATAGCAATATGTAATAATACATGTGAACGCAGCTGAATTTCAATAATTTCTTTTTTAAGTAACCTTCCTGTAATTATGTAATTATCTTCATAACCTTTTAACAATAGCTCAACTCTGTCTTTTTGTTTTTTGTTTAATCCTAAACCTGCAAATATTATTTTTATTTTTAGTTTATTCTTATATTCATCTATTATTTTTTTATATCCTTCAGAAAATACTTCCACTTGCTGATAATCGTATAAAGTCCCATTATAAACAAAAGTAAATTCCTTATTCTCATCTATTCCTGTGTTATTATTAAAATCCTCTTCCACATATCCGTTATATATAACCCCGGCAGGACGTTCAATAAATTCAGATATTGTTTCGGCAGACAGCTTAGTTGTTGCTGTAGCAAAAGCGACTGTTTTTAACCATTTTTTTTCGCAATTAAATTCAATCTTTCTAATTACATTTCTTGGAAAGCCTACCTTTTTTTCCCAATAAGTGGAATTCCACTCATCACGATAGTCTGCTATCCAGGGAATGCCATATTTTTTATTCAAAAGATAACAAAATCTGAAAAGAATAAAAGGAGAACCACTGGTTAACATAATTTTTATATCTCTATCTTTTTCAATTAATTTTTTTGAAAAAGAATATATATTCTTAAATGGATTTACAAAATTAAACCCATTTTGAAGGCTAATTTCAAAGAGCGACAATAACTTCCTGATTTTAACAAAACGGTTATCTTTAAATTTATAATAAATTCTGTCTCTCAGATTCTGATGATACGGCAAATAATACACTTCATAATTCTCGTTTTTTTCATGTATCATTTTATTTTCTGTCGGCGCTGAAATATCTGAAATGTGAGTTACATTAATATCCCACCTTCGTGTAACAATTACCGGATAAAAACCGCATTCATTCATGTGTTCAGCCCATGATTTAACTCTGTATGAAGCTGTTAAATTACATGGCGGGAAATAAAATGTTAAAATTAAAATTTTTTGCATATATTTTTAAAATCATTCAAAACTGTTTCTATGTATAAAATAATGAAAAATCTTTATTAAGAAAATGTTCAGCTTACCAAAAAATGTGTCTGTATTATTTTTTTATAAAATTACGATGCAAATTTATA
>JAAXXA010000597.1 GCA_013334735.1 Bacteroidota bacterium | reverse complement strand
CTGCTGCTCCTGCAGAAGAGAAAAAATAAGCTCCTGAACAAGGACTTATCCAAAAAAGAGACAGAGGCAACTCTGTCTCTTTTTTTTTGTGCCTGCCCGTAAGTGACCACTGTGAGCGCCGATCAGCCAGAAAGGCGCACTCACGCCATCACGCATTTCTTCTCTATCCATATCGCCCTTCAGTTTATACAAGTGCCATGTTTCTGCGTGGTATCTGCCTGAATGATGCGTCTATGAAAGATGAGGGGGCTTTCCGCATTTGTTTTAGAAAAGCTGGCAGCAGTTGTCGAGCTAAAATAACAGATCGAAAGATAGCCTTGAAAAGCTGCTCACTTCTGTATTGCTGATCTGCGGGGAAAAGCAGTTGCAAAAAATTCTTTGAGACATGGTTTGCTACTGAGAAAATTTTTGTGAGTTTCTGTGTCTGATCTAAATGCAATATCCATTCGGTCGTGTGAGCGTTTTCGTAATCAAGATCAGTGTTTTGATGAATAATCTTTCTCTTTATCTTATTCGTTGTTTTTAATATCGTTGTTTAGGCTATGCGAATTATTTTTTTTATTATAAGATAAAAATTTTATTAATAAAATCGTGTAGGGGTCTAACTTTTCAGTACCACTTACGCTTACTAAAAGATATTTCTGTCCATCTGCTTGTTTTGATAATGTTGAATAATAATACACAGGGAATGTCGTGGGTATATTCTTATAGCTTTCAGCTATAAGATGGATTGGAGTAGGTATTTGTTTTACTTTTTCATCTACTGATGCTGCAAGAAACATCCCTTTGAAAAAAGAAGCTTGGCTATTGTAAAACATTCCATCACTAATTAAGTCGTTTGCTTCTTTCATGATCGATTGTGCTTTTTCTTGATACTCAAATTCAATTCTTTCATAAATACTATTTGCTTCAGTATCTGTACTTAAAAATCTTTTAAAAGCAGCAGTTGTTTCTTCGTCGTTATTTTTTAGTTTATCGCAAATGCTTTTAATGTCGATTAATGGGGATAATGTGATATTTGCAGAGCAGTGATACTTTTCTGGGTCTTTATCGTGCTGCTTTAGTTCTATAAGGTCAACTTTAAGAGAGAATGTTTTATCAATACCATCTGTCTTGCTCCCGGCTATATTGTCATAGATGATATTTTTTAAAAGTTCAATGGTGTTTTTGTCGGCACAATCTGGGCATTTGTCTGCACATCCAGTGATAAGGAGTGTGTTAACTATTAGAAGAAAGAATAATCTTCTCATGATGGTTTTTTAAGTAATAATTGCGTGTCAACGATTATTATCGTATAATACTTATTGTTAAAATAACTTAAATTACTTCGATTTCATAAAATAAAAAAGCCTCAATCAGGTGAAAGAGGCTTTATGAGGAAAGTTTGTTGATAAATTGTATTATTCTGATGCAATTTAATTTTCTTTTTCTTTAATATTTCCATCTTCTGTTAATAAATACTTTTTATTAAAAGTCAAGTGGTTTAATTCATCAACAATCATTAATTTATCATCTTTGCTTACGAATTCTGTTTTGAATATTATTTCTTTTATATAAACTCCGTCGTCGTTTTTATTAAATATTTCAAAAACAGATACAGTTAATTCAATTAGTGTAATATAATCTTTTGGTAATTTATTAATTTCAGTTTCATTTATTCGATTAAGGTGTTCGTGTATATTAGCAAGTGTTATTGTATTATTATTTTGTTCACAATTTTGGTCTGTGATAGGTTCAACAGCGCATTTATATTTTCCATCAGGATTATGTATATAAATCCTAAAATGATTATTACAATTATTGGCTAAAAATTCAATTACTTGTGTCATAACAATAAACATTAAAAGTTTAAAAAATAAACAAAATACATATACTGCTTTTTACAACTATTCAAGTTATACCAAATCATTGAAATAAAAAAAGGCCATGCTTTGCACATGGCCCTTTAAAAATAAAGAATGTATAAAAAATAAAACGGCGGTTAATATAGCTATACAATAATACAGTTATATAAATTAATTAAACAATAATTAAATCAATAAAAAAAAATTATAAATATTTGAGTTATTATGCAAAAAACTTTATCTCACAAAAATTGGCAAAAACCTATAAATTGTTAATATATTAAGATTTACGGAATTCACAATAAATTATAATATTGATAATTATGGGTTTTTTGAATAAAATAACTCAATACTTATTATGAGTTAATTAAAAATTAATGATTGATAACCGCAGGATTACAAATGGATTTTTATTAGACAATATCAAGGGGTGTTTTTGAACCCCGTGTGTTAGCACTTGACTAATTTGTAGTATCTTTGTGCGTTCACCCGAGGGGGACTTTTGGACGAATTTTACTAACTCGTCTCGTTCGGTTGAGACAACAAAAAAGCCTTGTAACATCTTCTGCTACAAGGCTTTTTGGTGCTGAGGAGCCAGGACTCGAACCTGGAATTGCCTGATCCAGAGTCAGGAGCCTTACCAATTTGGCCACTCCTCAATTCAGTGGCACAATGTAATAAAAAAATCGGAA
>JAAXXA010000596.1 GCA_013334735.1 Bacteroidota bacterium | reverse complement strand
CCCGAATAATCAAGTTCGTTTGCATGTATTTTGGGACGAAGTCCGTATTTTAATCCTGCCATCAAAATTCTGTCGGTATCTTCAACAGTAAAAAATCCTTTGTCGCAAAACACATCTATATATTCTGCAAGTTCTTCTGCCGCAACTGCGGGAATCATTTCATTAATTATTGTATCAACATATTCTTTTTGATTTCCTTTATATTCGGCAGGAATTGCATGCGCCCCAAGAAATGTTGAAACAATTGTAAGTGGAGATATTTCTTTCAAACGCCGTATAACTCTGAGCATTTTTAACTCGTCCTGAACATTCAATCCGTAACCGCTTTTAATTTCCACAGCGCCTGTGCCATAAGCTTTTATTTCTTCAAGCCTTTGCAATGACTCGCTAAAAATTTCTTCCTCCGAAGCATTATGTAGCCTTTTGGCAGAGTTTAAAATTCCACCGCCGCGTTTAGCTATCTCTTCGTACGATAATCCTTTGATTTTATCAATGTATTCAATTTCTCTGCTTCCTGCATAAACAAGGTGAGTATGCGAATCACAAAACGAAGGAAACACCATTTTACCTGTTGCATCAATTTCTTTTGCTGTTATTCTTCCTAATTTGGGGAGTTCATTCATACTGCCAAAGTCTGCAATCTTGCCTTTTTTTATCAGTAAATAAGCATTCTTCAATGTAGAAAGTTTTGACATATCTAGCCCGCAGATTTTTTGTCTCCCTGCGCTTTTGCCTTTTTCTATTTGTACTATTTCTTTTATGTTAATTATAAGAATATTCATATTTATATGTTTTATGTAGTAATTGTTTTGAAAGAAATCATTTAAAAAAGTATATTTTTTAAATAATATCAACAAAGATAGTTAATTGGTTTTAAAAAAAATTGCAATATATCTTTTGTCGCTGATAAGACCTGTGTTTGTTCTTTACAAAAAAATATTACAGAATACTATTCGTTACCATTGATTTTTTTGTTAAATTTGCTTAGTAAATTACTGCAATTTACAACTTATGAAAAAACATCTTTTGCTTTATTTATGTTTTATCGCTTACTTTTTTTGTTTAAACATCGTTTATGCAAAAAAAGTTGAAATAAAAGATGCGAAAAATGTTGCAATAAATTTCTACATTGAACATTCTTCTCGTGTTATTTCCCCAAAATCTGTTATTATTACGGAAGATTATACTGTTAAGGAAGAATCTGCTGAGATGTATTATGTGTTTAATTTTAACCTTGACGGTTTTGTGATAGTTGCAGCTGATGATGCCGTTCATCCTGTTCTTGCTTATTCTTATGAAAAACCATATAGCGATAAAGACATTTCCCCCGAATTTGCTTATTGGATGAATAATTACAAAAATCAAATTAAATATATTATAAATAATAAATTGTCTTCAACAGTTGGTATCATTGCAGAATGGACTCATTTGAATGCGCCTCCAACTAATTTTAATTCCGAAAAAGAAATTAATACAGTTGGTCCTTTGTTATTATCTACCTGGGATCAGGGGCAGTGTTATAATTCGCTTTGTCCTGAAGATCCTCAAGGCTCCGGAGGACATGTATGGGTTGGTTGTGTTGCTACTGCCATGGCTCAGCTTATGTATTATTACAGATACCCCGAAACAGGACAAGGTTCACATTCCTATAATTCTCCTTATGGTTATTTATCGGCAAATTTCGGAGCTACTACTTATGATTGGAATGCAATGACTAATTCTTGCATGAACTATAATTCAGAGATTGCTAAATTATCATCTCATCTTGGCATTTCTGTTAACATGAATTATAATATTAATGGATCCGGGGCAAGTACGTGGGATGCCGCTAATTCATTGGTTGATTATTTTAAATATTCGCCGGCTATTCAGTCCGATTATAAAAATAATTATTCTGAAACCGACTGGAAAAATATTCTAATAAATGAATTTGATAATAGCAGACCTGTTCTTTATGTTGGCTATGAACCAAATTATTCATCAGGACATGCTTTTGTATGCGATGGTTATCAGGGAACTGATTATTTTCACTTCAATTGGGGGTGGAGTGGGCATTACGACGGTTTTTTCTATTTGAATAATCTTAATCCGGGATATAATTTTACATTAGATCAAATGGCTGTTTATAATATTTTCCCGGCAGATAATTATCCTTTATTTTGTTCCGGTTCAAAGAATCTTACAACTGAAACCGGTACTATTGAAGATGGTAGCGGACCAAATAATTATCAAAATAATTCCGACTGCAGTTGGCTGATCTCTCCTGTTGGCGCTGATCATATTAATTTGAGTTTTAATTATTTTAATACTGAAGAATCTAATGATGTGCTTGTTGTTTATGATGGACCTGATGCTTCTGCTCCGGTTATTGGAACATTTTCAGGTAGTACTTTACCATCTGATATTTCTTCAACCGCTTCAACTATGTTTATTAAATTTACTTCAAATGCAACTGTCAATTCCACAGGTTGGATGGCTACTTACATAACTACTTATGCTAATTATTGTTCAGGTGTAACTACATTAACTGCGCCTAAT
>JAAXXA010000595.1 GCA_013334735.1 Bacteroidota bacterium | reverse complement strand
ATTAATAATTATGTCGAACCCCAAAAGTTTATTCAATACAATAATTGCCATTTTATTATTTACCATTTTATTATTTATTAAAATTTCTCCTGCGCAGGACCAACATAAAGCCGACAGCCTTATTGGTAAAATAAAAATAACTTCGAACGATAAGTATAAAATAAATTTGTTACTAAAAACCGGTGATATTTATGCAAGCGCTTTACCTGATACAGCCCTTTATTATTATAATATTGCCCTTTTATCTGCATTTAATTCAAATAGAAATAAGTTTACTGCAATCTGCTTAAAAAATATCGGAAATATTTATGCATATAAAGGCATTAACGATATAGCTATTGGATATTATATAAAATCTTTGAAAGTAAGCGAAAGTATAAACGATGAAAAAGGGATGGCGCAATGTTTTAATAATATTGGGAATGTACTTTATAATACTCAAAACTCATATAAAAATGCGTTGGAATATTATTTAAAAGCCTTCGAAATAAAGAAAAAGTTTAAAGATAAAAAAGGAATGGCCCAATCTTACTTCAATTTCGGAAATGTTTACAATGCTATAAATTCCAATAAAAAAGCAATTGATTATTTTATGAAATCATTTAAAATTTATGAAGAGCTGGATAACAAAAAAGGAATGGCGCAATGTTATAATAATATTGGAGGAGCTTACAGTAAATTGGAAGATTATAACAAAGCGTTGGAATATTTCATGAAATCATTACAAATAAAAAAAGAAATAGGGGATAATAACGGATTAGCCGGAACTTATGGAAACATAGCCGCATTGAATATTAAACTTGGTAAATATAACAAAGCTATTGAATATGCGCTTAACGAACTCAATATTGCAAAAGAAACAGAAGCTTTGCCATTACAATATTTAGCTTATGAAAATTTAGCTGTAGCTTTTGACAGTATGAGAAATTATAAAAATGCATATAAGTACTTCCGGCTCTCAAAAGAAATTAATGACAGTATATTTAATGCGGAAAAAAGCAAACAAATTACTGATATTCAGATTAAATACGAAACAAAGGAAAAAGAAAAAAATCTTTTGTTAAAAGAAAAGGAAATAGAAGTATTGAAGATATTACGATATACCCTTTACATAATTTTGATATTAGTTGTTATTATTTGCTCACTAATAATCTTTTGGCTTAGGTATAGGAATAAAACAGATAAGAAAATCAGTAAAACTGAGAAGGAATTGATTAATTCACGTCTTAAAGATTCCGAAAACGAGAAAGTTGTTTTGAATTTACAATTGAAAAACAAAAATCTTGAATTGGAAAAAATGAATCAGGAATTAGAATATAAAAATCATGAGCTTGCAAATTTTGCTTTACACATTACCGAAAAAAATGATTTTCTTGAAAAATTAAGAGCCACAATATTAAATTCAAAATCTCTTAAACCTAAAATTCTTATTCAAACTATTGATATGAATTTAATGAGCCTCGAAAAAGAAAAACAGGAATTTGAATCAAATATTGGACAACTTAATCATGCATTTTTTATGAAGTTAAGGGAAATAATTCCTGATATTACTAAAAATGAGGAAAGACTTGCTGCCTTATTGAGGCTCAATTTATCTTCAAAAGAAATAGCTCTTATTTTCAATATTTCCCCTCAAAGCATAGAAATATACCGGCACAAACTTCGAAAGAAATTAAACCTTAAAAAAGAAGAAACCCTCCACGATTATCTGAATAAGATATAATCTGTTTTTATAAAAATCATTTTCCGTATTTAATTGTTTGTCAATAACTTGATATTTGAAAGTTAAGGATAAATTAAGGTTTTTATGCTATTAAGTTAAGTAAATATTAAGGTCGTTTTTTTCGCTATTGAGAACAACTAATTTAATTTTGTTATAAATTTTTATGTTTTTACCGAATTATATAATAATTACTAAACTATTAAATCATGAAAACAAAAAACTATTTTCACTTTTCAGTTTTTCTAATATTGAGCCTGTCATTATGCACTTGCCTTACGATAGGCAGGGCTTTTCACTGTTTTGCTCAGGGTGCTGCCATTAATTCCACCGGAGCTGCCGCTAATAATTCGGCAATGCTTGACGTGAGTAGTACAAATCAGGGTATTCGTATTCCTAGGGTGAAATTATTAAGTACAACTGATGTTACAACCATACTCAATCCTACAAACAGTTTATTGGTATTTGATTCCTTAGCAGCAGGTGATATTACTACTCCCGGATTTTTTTATTGGGATGCCTCTAATACAAAATGGGTAAAACTTCTTACTACGGGCACTGGATGGCAATTGACCGGAAATTCAGGAACAGACTCTACTGCAAATTTTATAGGAACAACCGATTCCAGACCTTTGGTTATTAAAACCAACAATACCGAAAAAATAAGGGTGATGGCTAACGGCAATGTAGGCATAGGAACAACAAATCCGAATTATAAGTTTCAGGTTAACGATTATAGTACTGGGATTTTAAACCTTCTGAAATTACAAAATACGAATACAGTTGGCGTGGGCACAGGTAGCAGGGCGGTATTCTCTG
>JAAXXA010000079.1 GCA_013334735.1 Bacteroidota bacterium | reverse complement strand
TTTAATAAAAGTCTTTTAATAAAATATTATCAGGATTTAAAGGCTATTTCAGCCGATGCAAAAAATGACTTTCCTTCCGATTATTTTGCTTTAGCTCTTAAAATGCCCGATGTTCTTACCACGGGAAGTGAAGAATTATCAGATACAGAATGGCAGATGTTTTTAAATGCGCTGAATGAGGCATTAAAGCAAGTAACTGAATTCCGCTTACACGAAGGCAAAACGCTCGAAAATGATTTAGCAAAAAGAATAAAATTAATTCTTAAGCTTCTTGAAGATACTGTTCCTTATGAAGAAATTAGGATTGATAACATTAGAGAACGTATTCAAAAAGATATTGAAGATCTTCTTGGTAAAGGAAAAATTGATAAAAATAGATTTGAGGAAGAGCTTATATATTACATCGAAAAAATAGATATTACCGAAGAGAGAGTGAGGCTGAAAAAACATTGCGATTATTTTTTGGAAACAATGAAACAACCGGAAGCAAATGGAAGAAAACTCGGATTTATTTCGCAGGAAATAGGTAGGGAAATCAATACACTTGGCTCTAAAGCTAATGACGCGGAAATACAGAAAATAGTTGTTCAAATGAAAGATGAGTTAGAAAAAATAAAAGAACAACTGTTGAATATTTTGTAACAAAAAAGTGCCTAAAGTGCCTTGAGTCCGCCACGGCGGAGGAGTGCCTAAAGTACTTTAAGTATTTATTTCCACTTTACAACTTTATAAACTTTACGAACTTTATAACTTTACGAACTTTATAACTTTACGAACTTTACGAACTAAGAAATTTATGGAAGGAAAACTAATTATATTTTCAGCTCCATCAGGTGCGGGCAAAACAACAATTGTTCATCAATTACTGGCTTCACGTGATGATCTTGAATTTTCTATTTCGGCTTGCAGCAGACCAAAACGTACGAACGAAATTGATGGCGTTGATTATTACTTTATTTCGGTGGAAGAATTTAAAAGTAAAATAAAAAATGATGAATTTTTAGAGTGGGAGGAAGTTTATGAAAACAGTTTTTACGGTACTTTAAAATCGGAAGTTGAAAGAATTTGGGCTAAAGGCAAACATGTTATTTTTGACGTGGATGTTGTCGGGGGATTGAACATTAAAAAGTACGGTCAACAACGCGCCTTAGCTATTTTTGTTATGCCGCCTTCTATTGAAATATTAGAAGAAAGGTTAAATAACCGCTCATCCGAAACCTCAGAAACATTAAAAAAACGTTTAGAAAAAGCAAATTACGAATTAACTTTTGCAAACAAATTTGACAGAATAATTATTAATGATAATCTTGAATCAGCTATCAAAGAATCGAAAGCAACTGTAGAGGAATTTATCTCTAATTCCGTTTAAAATATTTTTTATCCACTAATAATAATCAAAATGAACAAGCAGGCAAAAACAAAATACGGAATACACTCACTTTTAGAAAACCGTTGGAGTCCGCGTTCTTTTCGCGATATCAGCATTGAAAAAGAAAAACTGCAAAGAATTTTTGAAGCAGCCTCTTGGTCCCCTTCGTGTTTTAATGAGCAGCCATGGCGGTTTATCGTGGGTGAAAAAGGAAATGAAACGTATAATAAAATATTAGAAGGATTAGTAGAATTTAACAAAAAATGGGCGGTAAATGCGCCTGTTTTAATAGTTAGTCTTGCAAAAAAATATTTTTCCAAAAATTATAAGGAAAACTTCCATTTTTTATATGATACGGGACAAGCTGTTGCTCATTTAACTTTTCAGGCATCTTACGAGGGTTTGTACGTGCATCAGATGGCTGGTTTTAATTTTGAAACTATTAAGAATAATTTTGATATACCTGATGAATTTTATATCGTTACCGTTATTGCCGTTGGATATATCGGTAGTCCTGATTTACTGGATGATAAATTAAAAGAAAGTGAAAACTCAGAAAGAGTTCGCAAAGAATTATCTGAAATTTTTTTTAAAGAAAAATTCGGACTTAGTTGGGAATAAAATGTAGAATAAACATATATTTGCATAGTAATTAAAAAAACGCAAATTTAAAAGAAGAAAAAAATGAAAAATAATATAATTTTAAAAAGTTGCGCCATAGCAGCTTGTGGAATTTTTGCTTTGTTGTTTAATGGCTGTAATTCACCCGATAAAGATGCTAAAACCGTGAAAGAATTTGAAAAATTTATTAAATCGTATGAGGAAAAAATAATTCCTCTATTGAAAAAAAGTAGCCTCGCATCATGGAATGCAAACATATCCGGTAAAGAGGAAGATTATAAAATTTCCGCTGATATTGATTTTCAGATATCAAAGATTTTTTCTAATAAAGAAGACTATGAAAAACTTAAAAAATTTAAAGAATCTAAAGCAATAAAAGATCCTTTGCTATGTCGCCAGCTGATTCTTCTCTCAAATGCTTATTGCGGTAGTCAGATTGATACGGCAAAACTGAAAAAAATAATTGATATTCAAAAAGGAATTGAAAAAAAGTTTAATATTTTCAGAGCTGTTACCGGTAAAGATTCTCTCACTGATAACGAGGTTGAAAACATTTTATTAACTTCTTCAGACAGTAAAAAATTAGAAACAGTATGGCTTGCAACCAAAGTATCCGGTAAAAATGTAGTGGCAGATGTTATTAAACTTGTAAAATTAAGAAATGATGCTGCAAAAGAACTTGGTTTTAACAATTACCATGAGATGAGTCTGAAGCTCTCGGAACAAGATCCGCAGGAAATTGAAAAACTATTCGATCAGCTTGACAGCCTTACTAAGGATGAGTTTGCAAAATTAAAGGACGAAATGGATGTGTATTTTGCAAAACGTTATAATATTAAAAAAGAAAATCTTATGCCCTGGCATTATCAAAACAGATTTTTTCAGGAAGCTCCTAAAATTTATGCAGTTGATCTTGACAAATATTTTAAGGGAAAGAATCTTATAAAAATAACTGAAGATTACTGCAAAGGTCTTGGAATGGACATTTCGGATATTATTAAGAAAAGTGATCTATTAGAAAAGAAAGGTAAGAACCAACATGCATTCTGTACCGATATTGATAAAAAAGGTGACGTTAGAGTACTTTGTAATGTGATTGACAACGAATATTGGATGAATACCCTTATGCATGAATTTGGTCATGCAGTTTATTTTAAATATATTGATAAGGATCTGCCATTTACCTTAAGGGATCCCGCGCATACATTCACTACTGAAGCTATTGCCGAATTGTTCGGACGTTTTTCATCTAATCCACGATGGTTAAAAGATGTAATAGGTGTAAGCGATATAGAAATCGCGAAAATTGAAGAAAATGCAAACAAAAATTTACGTTTGCAGATGCTTGTTTTTAGCCGTTGGTCGCAGGTAATGTATCGCTTTGAAAAAGGTATGTATGAAAATCCTGATCAGGATTTGAACAAACTATGGTGGGCTCTTGTAGAAAAATATCAAATGCTTAAAAAACCTTTAAACAGGAATGAACCAGATTGGGCTTCTAAAATACATATAGCGACTTATCCATGTTATTATCACAATTATTTGCTTGGGGAATTACTTGCATCACAATTGTACTATTATATTAATGAAAACGTCCTTAAAACAGGCGATATAAAAAATCAGAGTTTTGCAGGTAAAAAAGAAGTAGGTGTGTACTTTATTGAAAAAGTATTTAAACCCGGCTCAAAATATTTCTGGAACGACATGATTGAAAAAGCTACAGGAGAAAAGCTTTCTGCAAAATATTATGCAAAACAATTTGTGAATTAATTTTATACCGATACGGAACATGTTTGCAAAAATATTATTTTGTTCTTATCACCGACAAGTCGGGACAAGTAGGCATAACTCGTTCTATTCATTTTTGCTTTCGCAAACCTGTTAAGAACGAGTATAGCTGCTCAAGCGATGAAATAGAACGCGGATGACGCTGATTACTCCGCCATGGCGGATGATAAAATATGATTTTATTTTAACTTATTAAAAAATTGTATCTTATAAACTTAACCTGCATTATTCACAAATTCTCTGAAACTCAATGCATTTGTCATTCTGAGCGTAGCGTAAGAATCTATTATGATGAACATTATATTTCTCCATAAAGTCGAAATGACAATACAGTCAAGAGTTTTATAGAATTTTGTATAAGTTGATGAATTATACAAGTTAAATGTATATTTTCGTTTCATAAAAAAATAATAAATGAGAGCAATTATAATAAAAACCACTTTAGTAATCATACTTATTTCAGCTTTTAATATCTCAAAAGCGCAATATCATACAGGTATAGGCATTAGAATGGGTACTTCCAAATCTATTAGTATGACACAATATTTTGATCCAATATCCAGATTTCATTTTTCACTTGGAACCCGTAACATGCAAGGAGGAATTGTTTTTACTACCTTATATGAGATTCATTCAAAAAACCATAATATAAATATTGAACTTGCTAATGTTGGGTTCTTTTTCGGAATTGGAGGGCATATAGGACGAATCCCCGGACCAAAATATGGTTTGAGTAAATTAAAATATGTTACTCCAATCGGATTAGATTGCGATGCGGGAGTTGAATGGAAATTTCCGAAATTTCCTTTGCTGCTTACCCTTGATATAAGACCATATTATGAGTATGTTAAGGGGAAGGCTCAACCCGACTTTCTTGATTATGCACTTTCTTTGAAATATGTGTTTAGATAAGCCATCTATCTAATGTCAGATAATATCTTAAATACATCAATAGAGTATCTTAAAGGCGTTGGACCTCTGCGAGCAGAAATACTAAAAAAGGAGATTCAGGTATATACTTTTAGCGACCTTTTATATTATTATCCTTTCCGGTATGTTGACAAAAGTAAATTTTACAAGGTAAGCGAATTAAACAGCGATTTGGCTTATGTTCAGCTTAAAGGTTACATTGATAATGTTAAAACTATAGGAGATAAGCGAATTATTCGCATGACTGCCCGTTTCCGTGATGAGTCGGGAGATATTGAATTAGTTTGGTTCAATGGATTCAAGTGGCTTAAAGATAAATTTTTATACGGACAACAATATATTATTTTCGGAAAACCAACATTATTTAATGGAAAATATAATATTTCTCATCCTGATGTTGAGTTGCCTGTTGATGAAAACACCGATATTGTTTTTAACCTTCAGTCTTTTTATAATTCTTCTGAAAAGCTTAAAGTAAAAGGACTTGACAGTAAGGGGATAAGTAAACTTCAAAAAAATCTGCTCACAATTTTACAGGGAAAAATTATTGAAAGCCTCTCTGCGGAAGTGATTAATAATTTAAAATTAATATCACGTGAAGAAGCTCTGCTAAACATACATTTTCCGGTAAATCATGAAATGCTTAAAAAAGCCGAAATCAGGCTTAAATTTGAAGAATTTTTCTTTATTCAGTTGAAATTATTGAAACTGAAAATTATAAGAACTTCAAAATATAACGGTCACACTTTTTCAAAAGTAGGCGATTATTTTAATGATTTTTACAATAAACATCTTCCTTTTACTCTTACAAATGCTCAGAAAAAAGTTATAAAAGAAATACGTTACGACATTGGTTCGGGAAAGCAAATGAACAGGCTTTTGCAGGGTGATGTGGGCAGTGGAAAAACTATTGTTGCTCTCATGTGTATGCTTATTGCCATTGATAATGGATACCAGTCGTGCATAATGGCTCCTACTGAAATATTAGCCAAGCAACATTTTAATACAATTTCCAAACTTCTTCAAAAAACAAATGTAACTGTAGAATTACTGACAGGAAGTACAAAAAAAGCTCAACGTAAAAAATTATTTTCCGAACTCGAAAGTGGAGAACTACACATCCTTATAGGTACACATGCACTAATTGAAGATACTGTACAATTTAAAAATCTTGGATTTACAGTAATTGACGAACAACATAGGTTTGGGGTTTCTCAGCGCGCACGCTTATGGAAAAAAAATAATATTCCTCCTCATGTATTGGTTATGACGGCTACTCCTATTCCGCGTACTCTTGCCATGACTTTGTATGGGGATCTGGACATATCAGTTATAGATGAATTGCCTCCCGGGCGCAAAGCTATTAAAACTATACACTTTTACGATTCGGATCGTTTGCGTGTTTTTGGTTTTATGAAAAAACAGATACAGGAAGGAAGGCAGATATATGTAGTATATCCTCTCATAAATGAATCAGAGACTCTTGATTTAAAATTCCTTATGGAAGGTTATGATGCTATTGTAAGAGAATTTCCTTTACCTGATTATGCTGTTAGTATAGTTCATGGGCAAATGAAAGCAAATGAAAAAGATTATGAAATGCAGCGTTTTGTCAAAGGAGAAACAAATATATTGGTTGCAACTACTGTAATTGAAGTAGGAGTGGATGTACCTAATGCTTCTGTAATGGTGATTGAAAATGCCGAACGTTTTGGTCTTTCACAATTACATCAGTTAAGAGGACGAGTGGGAAGAGGTGCCGATCAGTCGTACTGCATACTTATGACTACTTACAAATTAACATCCGATGGCAAAAAAAGAATAGAAACAATGGTGAAAACAACTGATGGATTTGAGATAGCTGAAGCTGATTTACGTTTACGCGGACCAGGCGATATTGAAGGTACACAACAGAGTGGTATTCTTGATTTAAAACTTGCAGATATTGTAAAAGACGAAAAACTTCTTCTTTATTCAAGGAAAGTTGCTATCGAAATTCTTGAAAAAGACCCGCAACTTGAAAAACCGGAGAACAGACAAATAGCCTATCACTTAAATGAAATGAACAAAGAAAAAGCCAATTGGAGTAGGATAAGTTAAAAAATTTATTTGCAATATTGATGCAACATGTGTATTGCATCTTCGTTTCCAAGTTCCAAAGCTTTTTGCCAATCTTTGCATGCTTCTGTAGTTTCGTTCAGATTATAATGTGCAAGCCCCCTGTCGTAATATATTTTTCCGTCGTCAGGTTTTAGCTTTAATGAATAATTAAAATCTTCAATAGCTCCCTTGAGATCTTTTTGTATTATTTTTATATATGCACGGTTACAGAATGTCTTTGGATTATCGGGAGCAAGTGATATTGCCATATTGATATCTTTCATAGCTCCGTTTATATCGCCTGTTTTTGTTTTAAGCACTCCTCTGTTATCATAAGCCACGGCATATTTTGGACTAAAAAGGATTGTTTTATCGAAATCGGCTAAAGCTAATTTTGTATTGTCTAATCCGCAATACGCAGCGCCTCTGTTATTATATGCTTCGGCATATTCAGGGTACAATTGTATAGCTTTGTTGTAATCGGGTAACGCTGATTTTATATCGCCTGACACGTAATATGCAGCGCCTCTGTAATTATATGCTTCGGCATATTTTGGATTTAGCAGGATAGCTTTGCTATAATCAAGTATTGCAGATTTTATGTTGCCAAGTCCGTAATACGCCATACCTCTGATATTATACGTTTCCGCAATTGTTGAATCTGAATTAATGGCGAAATTCATATCCTCAATCGCACCTTTAAAGTCTCCTAATTTATTGCGGACATAACCTCTGTTCCTGATACAAAAATGTTTGGGATTATATTTCAATGCGCTATTATAATCCTCCAAAGCGCCCTGATAATCGGCTTTGCCGTATTTTATATTACCTCTAATCCAATAACAATGGTACATATCAGGGTTGTTTTTTATTACATCAGTAAATAGTATCTCGCCATCTTTCCATACTCCAATCCGGTACCATGTTTGGCATGTAAACATAATTGCAAATACAGAAAATACAGCAATGACAGTATTTCTGACCTTACTGTATTTAATTTTTTTATGTTTTTCAAGAATACCTGAAATCCACTGTCCGGCAATATAAAACAAACCTATGTAAGGGATATATGTATATCTTTCGGCAGTAAGAGCGAATCCAACATTAACAATTTGCAGCGTAACAGAAATTGTTATTAAAAAAAATAAAATTCCGAATATAATTTCTTTTTTAATTCCTGACTTTTTAAAAACTTTGGAAATACGCCTTATCAGGAGCAAAGCAATAAACAATATTAAAGGTAATGATGCATAATATTGCCAGGGAAATATTCCCCCGTGAATATCGGGATAGTAGTGCATTGCCGAAAGGTTGAACGGCGCTATAAGTTTTACAATGTAAAATGCAATAGTATAAGTAAAAAGAAATACTTTTTGAATGTAACTAAACGAGAAAAAAAAGTCATTTATTACAGACTGTTGGGACAATATGGCTAATATTCCGAAAAAAACCGACAATATGATAAATGGAATTTTTTCAATCAATGATTTAGCGTTGATCTTTCTTCCTTTGTATATATCGAGCGCTATTAAAAGCACAGGTAATGTTATTGCTGTTGATTTTGAAAGGAGTGAAAATGTGAAAAATAATAAAGTGCCAATATAGTATTTCGTCCGTTTGCTTTTATTTACATCCGGAATGATGGTATTATTTGCAGAAAAGCATAATTTCAGATAGCGCAAATAAAGTAACAGAGATAGTAAATAAAATAATGAATACAATACATCTTTTTGCTCGGAAACCCATGCCACTGATTCCACATGCATAGGGTGTATGGCGAACAAAAGAGAAACTACAAGAGATGTAATTTTTTTACCACTTAATTGCTCCACAAATTTGAAAACAAGCCAAGTATTAAGCAGATGCAGCAAAACACTCAAAAGATGAAAAGGAAAAGGATTTAAGCCGAAATAATTATATTCGAATAAATATATAAGAGTTGTAAGCGGATGGTAGTTGGCATTATAAAAAGTTGTAAAAATAGATTTTATTCCATTTAAACTGAAATCCCTGATATAAGGGTTTTGCAGGATATAGCAATCGTCGTCCCATGTTGCAAATCCATTAGTAAGCGCCTTTGCATAAAGCAAAGCAGTAAATACCAAAACTGCTATTGGCGCCCATTTAGGAATATTGCCGGAAACTATTTTTTCCCCCTTCAAAGGTTTTTCCTGCTTAGGTTTATGCTTTATGGAAACTTTGTTTTTATTGGCTTTAACAGACATAAGGTGCCTATTATTTAATGAGCTAATCCTCGTTTTACATCCTTACGATGGTATTTCATATACTTACATTCACGTTGGCAGGA
>JAAXXA010000078.1 GCA_013334735.1 Bacteroidota bacterium | reverse complement strand
CTGGTGGAGGAATTAAGTATCCTTTATCATCAATATAAAAAGATTTGTTATATTTATTAAAAACTTTTACTATCGGTTTTTTATGCGTGATATATGCTTTTACGTTACCATTAATTGATATAAAAACGTCAGCATTTTCAATATAGGGATTTGCATTAAGGGTGGTTTCTATTTTTTCAGCATCAATGTCCGAAAGGGGAGAACCCTCAATTTTATATCCCTTTTGTTTTAGTAAATTATAAATATCGTCAGTAACAAAAAAATAATCATCGCTGTTATATTTTATCAAAATATCAAACTTAGTACAAGTTAATGACTGATGTTGTTCTTCAACAAAATCAAGAATAACAACCAAACCTGCCAAAAGGATACACCAAATACTTACTATGACAACCTTTTTTATTAACAATTTCTTATTATTTTTAATATGTTTTTTAAACTTTTTTCAATTGGTTCAACTAATTGATCAATATCTCCTGCCCCTATAGTAATAAGTACCTCCGGATTTTTTCGTATTAATTCTTCAATAAGTTTTTCTTTGGAACATAACATTTTATTGTCCATTTTAACTTTATCCAATAATGATTGTGAAGTTACACCTTTAATCGGAAGTTCTCTTGCCGGATATATTTCAAGTAATATTAATTCGTCAAGCATGGATAGACTTTGAGCGAAACCATCTTCCAGATCTCGTGTTCGCGAGTAAAGATGTGGTTGAAAAACACCTGTTATCTTTTTATCGGGATACAATTCTTTTACTGCCAGCAAGCATGCTTTTATTTCTTCGGGATGGTGGGCGTAATCATCAATAAATACTAATTCTTTTTCATTAATTCTGTAATCGAAACGTCGCTTAACACCTGAATAAGTTTGCAAAGCGTTTTTTATTTCATTTGGCGAAATACCTGTTTTAATTGCTACAGCAGTTGCGGCTATCGCGTTTTCTACATTATGTAAGCCGGGAACTTTTGATTTAATATTTATTTCAATATTGTCCGGACAGTTAATTGTATAATAATAACTTCCATTTTCCACCTTTACATTTGATGCGAAATAATCTGCCTTTTCGTTAGCAGAATAAGATTTGACAGGAACTGCAACATTGTTTAACGTCAAACTTTTTTTAAGGAATAATATGCCATTCTCTTTAATTTGCTTTGCAAACAATGCAAAAGATTCAACTAAATAATCTTTACTGCCGTATATATCGAGGTGATCCGCATCCATTGCTGAAATGACTGCAATATCAGGATGAAGCTGAAGAAATGAGCGGTCAAATTCATCGGCTTCCACAACGGCAATGCTGTTCTTTTCGGATAAAATAAGATTTGAATTATAATTTTTACTTATCCCTCCTATAAAAGAAAAAACATCTTTGCCCGACTGTTTTAAAATATGAGCGACCATGGATGTAATTGTGGTTTTGCCATGTGTGCCGGTAATTGCAACTGTAAAAGAATTTTGTGTAATTAATCCCAATATTTCGGCGCGTTTACGTAAATCATACCCGTTTTCTTTCAGGTAAATATATTCTTTGTTATCAGCAGGAATTGCAGGAGTGTAAATAACAAGTTCCGTATCTTTTGGAATACTGTCAATGTTTTCATCAAAATGGACGGTAATATTTTCTTTAATAAGTTCGTTTGTAAGTGTAGTGGATGTTTTATCATAACCACTGACATTAACGCCTATTGCTTTAAAATATCTTGCAAGAGCACTCATCCCGATACCACCGATACCCAGAAAATATATACTTTTTATTTTTTTAATATCCTTCATTTTATGTTTATCAATAAAGTAAGTATTTATATTATTTTAGATTTTAGATTTATCATTTTAGATTTTTACCTATCTGCCTGTAATAAGTTTGAAAACCAGTTTTTAAATCATAATTCTAAATTCTAATTCGCCATGGCGAACATAAATTATTTCAAAAATTTTAGTTTATATAATATCTTTATTTTTCTTCTATAAGATTGAGTATTTCATCTGCAATATTATCATCAGCATTTACAAGCGCAAGTGTCTTGATATTTTTACCAAGAGTTATACATTTTTCTTCATCATCCAAAAGTTCAACAATTTTTTTACCTAGATTTTCTTTGCATTCAGTGTCTTCTATAATTATCGCGGCATTTATTTTTATCAAAGCCTGAGCATTTTTTGTTTGATGATCTTCCGCTACATTTGGCGAAGGCACTAAAATAGCCGGTTTCCCAACAATACATAATTCAGAAACAGAAATTGCGCCTGCGCGGGAAACGATTATATCTGCTGCTGCATAAGCTAAATCCATTCTGTCGATGAAGTAAAAAGGTTTAATTGCATTATTTCCATAAGCGACAGAAGATGCTCTTGCAGTTTCATAAAACGACATACCGGTTTGCCAGATTACCTGAATATTATTTTCTGAGAAAAATTTCATGTTTTTATAAACACTTTCGTTAATTGTTCTAGCGCCCAGACTGCCACCTATAGCCAGCAAAACTTTTTTATCGGAAGTTAAACCGAAATATTCTAGCGCTTCTTTCTTTTTGTTTTCTATCATCACAGCATCTTGCCTTACCGGATTACCTGTTAAAATAATCTTTGATGCAGGAAAGTAGTTTTCCATGCCATTATAAGCAACACAAATTTTATTAACTTTTTTTGATAGAATACGATTTGTAATTCCCGGAAATGAATTTTGCTCTTGAATAAGTGTGGGAATACCTTTGCTAACAGCTACTTTTAAAATTGGACCGCTTGCATAACCTCCAACACCAACTACTACATCGGGTTTAAATGTTCTGATAATATTCCGTGATTTAAGTAAAGCTGATAATAATTTGAAAGGGAAAAATAAATTTTTATATGTCATTCTTCTTTGAAATCCCATTGTACTAAGTCCTATAATTTTATAACCAGCAGCAGGAACTTTTTTCATCTCCATTTTATCTTTAGCTCCTACAAAAAGAATATCAATATTTGTTTCTTTTTTCGTTAATGCATTAGCAATAGCAATGGCAGGGAAAACATGACCTCCAGTTCCTCCTCCGCTAATTATGACTTTTATATTTCTGTTATTTTCCATCATCAATATTTGAAATGCGTTAAGCTGTAAAATTAGTACATTTATAAATAGGTTCGCCATGGCGAATCAGTAAAAAAAATTAACAGGCCGAAGCTTCTTTTACAAATTTATTCAGCCGAAGCATATTCGTTATCCGAATTTGCCGGAGCAAGATTTCCTTCTTCATTATTTTCTGTTACATTTTCGACTATCTCTTTTTTATCCGTTTCCTTACTAACGCTAAGCATTATTCCAATTGCAACGCCGGTAAACCATATTGAAGTTCCGCCCATACTTACCATTGGCAGAGGCAAACCTGTAACCGGAAGAATATTTACAGCAACCGCCATATTAATAAATGCCTGAAATACCAAACTGAAACAACAGCCGAATGTAAGAAATGCACCGAAAGTGCCCTGCGCAGTTGAAACGATTTTTACTCCCCGAAACAATAAAATTAAATACATTAAAATAACAATAATAGCTCCTATTAGTCCATATTCTTCAATAATAATTGCAAAAATAAAATCGGAATAAGGATGAGGTAGAAAATTTCGTTGAGTGCTGTTTCCGGGAAGTTTTCCGAATACACCTCCTGTTGATATTGCAATTTTTGCTTGTTCTACCTGATAGTTTTCATCTTTTTCACCGCTACGAAAATTCTCAATCCTGTTTTTCCATGTTCCTAATCTTCCCTTGCTGGGCGAATTCATAAGAAAAATAATGAAAAACGAAAAAAGAACAATCGCAATTCCAAGTAATGCGAAAATATATTTAAGGTTGATTCTTCCTATGAAAAGTAACACCATACATGTCATAAATAATGATGCGGCTGTAGAAAAATTTGCAGGTACAATAAGAGCGCAAACAATAAGTATAGGCATCATAACGGGAACAAAAGCCGATTTAAAATCTTTTATTTGATCCTGTTTTTTTGAAAGTAATCTTGCTACATAAATAATAAGAGCAAGTTTTGCAATATCAGAACTCTGAAAAGTAATATCTACCACAGGAAGAGTTAGCCACCTGCTTGCTTCATTCAAATTGGTTCCCGTAAATAATGTAAATAAAAGCAATGGAATTGAAATAAACATTGCAAGCTGTGAAATCCTTGAATAATAGGTGTATTTAATCAGATGAGCCAAATACATTAACCCCAAACCTAATATTAAAATTATAAAATGTTTTATCAGGTAATATTCCGTGTTGCCTTTCTGATAGCGATACGCGAGAGTCCCTGTTGAACTGTAAACAGCCAACAGTGAAAATAATGATAAAATGATCACTACTGACCAAATTACTTTATCTCCTTTTATGTTACTAAAAATTTTCATTAGGAATTTGTATATTTTAATTTCCTTGTTCTTTAGTTATACTTTGTACTGTGTAAATTATTACATTTGGGTTTCAGGTATAGGGTATAAGGTATAAGGGGATATGGTATAACCTGATCTTCCTTATGCCTTTATACCGAATACCTCTATACCTCTTTGTATTTATAAATGCGACAATTTATCACGTTTTTAGTATATAAAATATTGTAGATTTTTCATTTTTTTTACTTTATAAACTTTCTACTTTTTTTATTATAATTCGCGAACTGCTTCTTTAAATTTTTTGCCTCTTTCTTCATAATTTTCAAACAAATCAAAACTTGCGCATGAAGGTGAAAGTAAAACAACGTCTCCCGGTCTGCCTAGATGGTATGCTGTTCTTACTGCTTCTTCAGCCGACAGAGTATCAATAATTGTTTTTATTGTATCTGAAAATGCTTTATGAATTTTGCGATTGTCAACACCCATACAAACAATAGCTTTTACTTTTTTCTTTACTATTTCCTGTAAAAACAAATAATCGTTTCCTTTATCTTTTCCACCTACTATCCATATTACAGGTTTCGACATGCTTTCAAGCGCAAACCAAGTTGAATTTATGTTTGTAGCTTTTGAATCGTTTATAAATTCTATACCATGCACGTTGGTTATACTTTCCAACCTATGTTCCACTCCTTGAAAACAAGTCAGACTTTCTTTAATTATATCTTTCCTGATATCAAGAATTCTTGCCGCGATACCTCCTGCAAGCGAACTATAAAGATTATGTCTGCCTTGCAATGCTAATTCGTGAATGTACATGCTGAATTCGGTTTTAGTTAATATTAATTATTTAAAATTCAATTCCAAGTGCTTTAGGCACTCCTTCGCCTATGGCTAACTTTAGGCACTTTAATCCGCCTATGGCGAACTTATTTTTCTGTTTCATTATCTCAGTTTTAATGTAATAACTGTTACAACAGCAAGCAAAATTCCAACAATCATAAACCGCATAACTATTTTCGCTTCATGATACCCTTGTTTTTGATAATGGTGATGTAATGGAGACATTTTAAAAATCCTTCTTCCTTCGCCATATCTTTTTTTGGTATATTTGAAATATGCTACTTGAATTATCACGGAAAGACTTTGTACAAGAAATACTCCACAGAGTATAGGGATCAAGAGTTCTTTACGTATGATAATTGCAAAAACCGCTATAATACCACCAAGCGAAAGACTACCTGTATCGCCCATAAAAACCTGCGCTGGAAATGAGTTGTACCAAAGAAAACCAATACATGCACCGACAAACGCGCTCACGTAAATAGAAAGCTCTCCGATATTGGGGATATACATTATGTTAAGATAATTTGCAAATATGCTATTACCCGAAACATAAGCAAGTATGCCTAATGTAACACCTATTATAGCTGATGTTCCCGCTGCCAGCCCATCAAGTCCGTCAGTGAGGTTTGCGCCGTTTGATACCGCTACGATAATAAAAATCACAATTGGTATAAAAATCAGAAAAGCATATTTTCTGTAATTTCCTCCTAAAAAGGCAAGTAGATCTGCATAATCAAATTCATTATTTTTTACAAAAGGAATAGTTGTTTTGGTTGATTTTATTGATTCTCTTGAAAAAAGCTGTGGCGTTTCATTTGAATTTTCTGTTTTGAAAAGACCATTGATATTTACATAATTTTGTTGTTTTACATATTTTTCTTTGATTACAACAGTATCGCTGAAATATATGGTAAGCCCTACTATCAGCCCAAGCCCCACTTGCCCTAAAATTTTAAATTTACCTGCAAGTCCTTTTTTATTTTTTTTGAAAACTTTAATATAATCGTCAATAAATCCTATTGCTCCAAGCCAAAGAGTGGAAACAATCATAAGGATTATATATATATTATCAAGTCTGGCAAATAAAAGTGTCGGAATAATAATAGAAGCGATAATAATCAATCCTCCCATTGTAGGAGTACCTTTTTTTTGCAATTGTCCTTCAAGCCCTAAATCGCGTATATCTTCACCTACTTGTTTCTTTTGAAGATACGAAATAATTTTTTTACCAATAAACAATGAAATAAGTAATGACGTAATTATAGCCATTGGCGCTCTGAAGTTAATATAACGGAAAACTCCTGAGCCGGGGAAGTCGAAAAGATTATTTAAGTATTCAAATAAATAATAAAACATAATTCTTTTTTAATGTGTTTATGTGTTAATGTGCTAATGTGTTTATGTGTTAATGTGCTAATGTGTTTATGTGCTAATGTGTTAATGGTTATTAGTTCATAAAGTGTTAATTGCTTTTCATTTTTTTACTTTATAACTTTCTACTTTATAAACTTTCTACTTGTTCATGTTTATCGTTATTATAATTGTTCAAAAATTTCTTTAACTATTTGCTTATCGTCAAATGGATGTTTTACACCTTTAATATCCTGATATTTTTCATGTCCTTTACCTGCAATTAGAACTATATCCTCTTTTTGCGCAAACATTAATGCCGTTTTTATTGCTTCTTGTCTGTTTATAATGGAAAGAACTTTTTTCTTTGAAATAACATCAACCCCAACCATCATTTCTTCAATAATTTTTTCAGGATCTTCCGACCTTGGATTGTCGGAAGTAAGTATTACCCGGTTACAGTTATCGCAGGCAATTTTAGCCATAAGCGGACGTTTTGTTTTGTCTCTGTCGCCACCACATCCTACAACTGTTATAACTTTTTCATAGCCTTCCTTAACCGCGTTAATAGTGTTGAGGACATTATTCAGAGCATCCGGAGTGTGAGCATAATCAATTATTGCAACAATTCCCTTTTCGGATCTGATGCAGTCGAATCTTCCTTCAACAGCTTCAAGACCGCTGAGTATTTTTAATATTTCGGATCTGTCTTCTCCCAGTAATATTGAGGTGGAGTATATTGCAAGAATGTTATAGGCGTTGAAACTTCCTACAAGTTTAAACCAAACATCTACTCCGTCAACATTCATTTGTAAACCCGAAAAAACATTTTCCAATATCTTTGCTTTATATTCCGCGGGATTTTTCAAACTATAAGTAGCCCTTAAAGCTTTTGTGTTTTGTAACATAACATATCCGTTGTTATCATCAGCATTTGTTACTGCAAACGCGCGGCTGCTTAAAGAATCGAAAAAATGCTTTTTTGCTGATAAATATTCGGCGAATGTTTTATGGTAATCAAGATGATCATGTGTGATATTTGAAAAAACACCTCCTGTAAAATCGAGTCCTGTAATACGATTTTGAACTACGGCATGAGAACTTACTTCCATAAAGCAATGTGTACAACCTGCATCAACCATCATTTTTAGAAGTGCGTTTAATTGAATGGCATCGGGCGTAGTATGCGTAGATGGAATGATAGTATCATTTATTTTATTGCAAACTGTGGATAAAAGTCCTGCTTTATAATCAAGTTTTCTGAATAACTGATGTAATAAAGTAGCAATAGTTGTTTTCCCATTTGTACCGGTTATTCCGACAAGTTTAAGTTTCTGAGAAGGATTGTTATAAAAATTAGAAGCTATCCATCCTAAAGCTTCACTGCTATTTTTTACTTTTACATAAGTTGTGTTGTTATTTATGTTTTCAGGAAAAATTTCACATACAATAGCTTTAGCGCCTGATTCAACAGCCTTATTAATGTAATTATGTCCGTCATTTCTTGTACCTTTCACGGCAATAAACAGACTTCCTGCCATAACATTTTCTGAATCAAATGTAATTTGAGATATTGAGGAACTTAGATCTCCTATTACTTCTGTTGTTCCCGCTTTGTACAATATGTCTTTAAGCAATTGCATTAAATTGATTATTTTAATGTGTTAAAGTTTAAATGTGTTAATGTTTTATTGTGTTAAAGTTTAAATGTGTTAATGTGATAAAGTGTTAATGCTCTATTTAACTATCCCCCTAATTCACTAATTGCCAATTTTACTATTTCACTTGTCCCTTTTCACTTAATTCCCAATTTTTATCGATTGCTGATTGTGGACTGAAGACTGCCTTCTGCCTTGTCCCTTATTTTTTTATCGAATCTTGTTTGTTAATTGTTTTGTTGATTTTTAAAGGCGTTTTTTTGTTTAGTTGTTTAGCTTTTATATTAATTTTCCCCGTTTTAGAATTTTTTATTTTATTTATGTTTTTTTTCCCTTTAGCAGTTTTGTTTTTTGTATCCGGCAATGAAGAGTCGGCAGTAACAATTTTTGCGTTTGTTGAATCTGAAAAAATTTCTTCTGATAACTGATCTGCAGTTATTGATGGTCTTGCCAGATCAATAGCAATTATATTCCCTTTTTTACTCTTCGAACCTGCCGTTAATGATTGTTTTACAACTTTTCCTTTTCCATTTATCTGTACTTTAAGTCCTTCGTTTTCGAGCAGATATACGGCATCTTTAAGCCCCATTCCTGTAACATCAGGGACGTATCCATTCCTATATTGCAATTTTTTCATTAGCGCTTTATTAGAAACAGAAGACACTGAAACCCATTCTGCTTCGGGATTTTGAGAAAGTGTTGCGAAATCGAGTTTTTTATAAATAGTATAAATATCTTTTTGATTTGCTGCTTTTACATAAGGAGTTGCAATACTCTTTTTATCATAATTTTTTTGTTGCAAAATTTCAAGATGTTTAGCAAACACACGGTCTGCAATTTCTTTGAAAACAGGAGCTGCAACAGCCCCGCCGTAGTATGCGCCTTTTGAAGGACTGTTTACT
>JAAXXA010000594.1 GCA_013334735.1 Bacteroidota bacterium | reverse complement strand
AATGGCGAAATATCTGCTCCATAAATCGGCTTTATCAACCACTTGTTGTTTCCTATTTCATAAGTAACATTAAAACTATAAGTGTTATTAAAGTTTTGGCAAATTTTTGTTAGAATATCGGCAGCAATAATATTCATTCGTTTAGGTTCCATTCCCCATTTTTTAAATGGAAGGTCTATTACGAAAATATCTTTATCTACCTTCCCACCACCTATTAAAAGCCCCAACAAATAGGCCTTGATATGATTTATTTTATTCATTTTCGATATGCTTGGTTAGTGCTTTTGCAATCACCCAACCAAATATCGGGGGTACTGCATTTCCAATTACTTTGTATGCGTTTGCAATAGTTTTATACGGAAAATCAAAATCATCGGGAAACGATTGTATTCTGGCAATTTCTCTAATTGTAAATCTTCTATTTTCAAATGGATGAGTAATACCACAGTTTTCGGGTTGTGCTGAGGCTGTAATCGTCCCGTTAATTTCACCGAGTGCAAATCTTCTATAAAAGTTAGGAGCACGATAAATTTGCGGATTATCCCAAATTTTACGAAAACGTTCATTCATATCAATTGGATTCATATTTTTCCATGACTTACCTTCAGATATAGTAGAACTAATTTTTGATATAGGAATTTTATTTTTAAACTTTTCTAGTGATTCTTTTCCATTTTTGCATGGTCCAATTTTGTCAACCATATACTGACCTCCAGGCGAATACTTCCAATAATCATTTTTTTGAGGAGCATTTTGAGGAATATCGCTAAGAACAGAGCCAAGAAGTAGTTCATACCGATTGTCTGTTTCATTTGGCAGGTTATATTCAGTAACAATTTGGTCAAATAAACTGAAATCAAAATATCCAAGGTCTTTCCTTAGCCCTATAATAATTAACCGTTGTCTATTTGTAGGCACACCATAATTACTTGTTTTGAGAAGTTTGTAACAAGTCTTGAATCCTAATTTTTCTGTACGTTTTACAATTTCATCTGGAATAGTTGTACCGTTAGGCATTTTGGATGACATTATACCTTTAACATTTTCAAATACAAATCCCATCGGTCTATTTTTCCTTTTTAAACCTTCCTTCAAAATATTTTCGCATTCTTCAAATAAATTTCCTCGTTCATCGTTTATTCCCTTTCTTAAACCGGCATTTGAAAATGGTTGACATGGGAAACCAGCAATTAAAAAATCAAAATCCGGAATCTCATTGTAATTTACATTTTTTATGTCATCACAATGCAATTTGTGATTATTGAAAAAATCTTTATTCGCATTATAAACATGTTCCGCTGCTGGATCAATGTCATTGGCAAATTCAATTTTAAACTTATTTTTTTCAAAAAATCGACTTCTAAAAGTAAAACCTCCATTAAATCCCAAATCCAATCCACCGCATCCACTAAAAAGTGAAACAACTTTGTAGGTTTTATTTAAGCATTTAATATTTTGTTTTTTAGTTGACTTAAAGTCAATTAAAATTTGAGGTTCTTCAACAAGAGTAGTGTCTTCAAGTATATCAATATCTTGTTTCATATTCAAAAATTTAAATTTCCTTGTTTAATGTTTTTAGCTTTCATGTATTTAACTTTTTCCTCAGCTAATATTAGAGTTTTTACAGAACAATTAGTTTCATAAATTTTTTTAGCTATTTTTTCGCTAAAAAATTCCTCTTTGAGTTCTTCAATATTTAAACTAAACGTTTTAGCCAGTTTATTAAGCCTTTTTTCATCAAATTCTCGTTTACCATTTTCTATTTTACTAAGATTAGCCGAGTCAATGCCCAATTTTGCAGCAAGTTGTGTTAGTGTAAAGCCCTTGTTTGTCCGCAGTCGCTTAATATATTCTCCGAAACTTTCATTCATTCGACTTGTATTATTTGACTTGTCAGTATTTGACAAAAATACTAAAATTTTTCTAATTATCGACTAATTGTAAAAATTATTTTTTGATATGAAAATTTTAGCTCTATTAGTTTAAAATTGTTAGCATGTGAATTGGTCTTATTTAGGGTGGTGGGTGGGCTTTGGGTGCGGTTGGGCAAAATTAAATGTGGTGTTTTTAGTCGGCTTGCGTTTTGGCAAAACACCTCTTTTAATTTTGCGAAGGGATGGTAATCTTTCATTTTTATTTTCTGTCCTTATGCAGCAAAAATATTTATTGTCATTCTATTGATGTTTTTTTCCAACTTGTTGCTAACGACCGCAAGCTTATTTAGTGCGGATTTAGAAAGCACTGCTCCGTCTCACGAATTACAAAAATATATTATTTTACTGAACTTTACAAACCCACTGAACTCCGCATTAAATGAGCTTGCTGTTATAAGCTGTAGGCATCCGTGAATAATGTCTCCAATATGTAATTTTAAATAAAAATAAGCACTCAAAATTTCACTCCGAAAATGCAATTTGCTATTTTTTTATTCTGTTTTGTCCGCCGTTTCTGTAATTCAGTTATTGTCAGAATTCATACTCACGTTTCATAATAGCAACCTTGTTTCTATACAGATAATATTTCAAAAACTAATTTGTCGATAGCTAAATGTAATTAATAT
>JAAXXA010000593.1:415-2563 GCA_013334735.1 Bacteroidota bacterium | reverse complement strand
AGAATAGATTTTTATGGAACTATGACTCCTTTGAGTCAGGTAGCAAATATTAGCGCTCCCGATGCTAAAACAATTTTTATTCAACCATGGGATAAAAGCTCACTTCAGCCTATTGAAAAAGCAATCCTTTTAGCGAATATAGGCTTCAATCCTATGAACGATGGCATGGTAATCAGAATTCCAGTGCCACCATTAACGGAAGAAAGAAGAAGAGAATTTGTGAAGAAAGCTAAAGTTGAAGTGGAAAATTCAAAGGTTGTTATCCGTGGCATTCGCAGAGAAGCTAACGAAACTGCTAAAAAGCTCGAAAAACAAGGAACTCCCGAAGATGAAATAAAAAAACTCGAAAGCGATATTCAGATAATTACTGACGAGCATATACAAAAATGTGATAAAATTTTTGCCGCAAAAGAAAAAGATATTATGACGGTTTAATTTTTTTTATTTAAAAATTTCTTCCAACACAGCAAGTGATTTAATATCATTAAAGTTGTTCAAATGTATTTTATAGTAATCAAGTATTTTATTCAGGAGGTCTCTTCTTGTAGAAGCTGAAAAGCCTATTATGTCCATTTTATCGAACGAGGCACCAAGGAGGCTGTAAAAATGTTTACTTAAATCTTTTTCAATAAAATACGAATGTTCCGGTATTTGTGGCTGAAATCGCCCTTCGTATAAATTAAAGATACTGTTGTTTTCGTAATTAATATCAGGTGAGAAGCCTATATGTTTAGTAAGTTCTGTTAAAAATATAAGATGAAAATCGGAAACCTTTCCTGTACATGAATCTAAATATTTTACCGAGTTAAAAATATAGTTGAACAAAGTTAAATTTTGCTCTTCCTCGCGGATTACTTTATTTAAAACTTCTGCAATAAAAAGAACTATCGAACTTTTTTTTATATCGAATGGAATCTCCGAAAACTGATAACATCCGGTAACTTCTTTAAAATTTTGCAAATTGTTTTTTTTGTTATGATAAGCAACAAAATCCAATAATGTAAGAGGTTGAAAAGCTGAGGCATTTATTTTATTTTTTTTGCTTCGTCCCGACCTGACAATAAAGGATTGCAATCCATATATCTCAGTATATATTTTTACAATTAAACTTAATTCGGAGTATTTTATGGAATGTAAAACTATACCTTTTGTTTTGTATAGCATTGTGAAGGAGCTTTAATTGATAAACATAATTTTAGTTACAACAGTTTCGGATCCGTCGGCATTTGACGAAAATACAAGATAAACACCTGTTTTTGCTTTTTCTCCATCGAAATTTTTACCGTTCCAAACAGCCTGACCACCTTCAGCAACAGTATGATATATTAAAGTACCTGAAATATCGGTAATTTTAATGTCGGCATTATTTACCAATCCTCTTATAGCAATTAAACCGGTATAATTTTCAGTAACAGGGTTTGGATAAACCAATATATCAGAATAAACTTTGTCGCCTGTTGTTGCAGTACCTTTATAAGAAATTATACCTTTGTCGGTACCAAAGAATACTTCTCCGGTTAAATGATCAATAACAATACTGAATATTGCATTTGAAAACAAGGGACTATTTTCTTCGGTAAAATGTTCAAGTTCTATTGTGCCATCAGCCGACATCAAAAAAACACCTGCTCTTTGAGTTCCAATCCATTTTCTGTTAGCTCCATCAACAGCAATAGCTGTTACAACTTCCGACTCTAATAACGGCTGATAAAACCCTCCCTGATCAACCAGAATTTGTTGAGCATCGAAGTTGTTTCCCGAAAAAACATTTTCCGGAGAATAAAATACTGCAATTCCTTTATCTGTACCTACCCATATTTCACCGTCAGTGTCGCATGCTATACTGAAAATATTATTACTTGGCAGATTTCCGTTTCCGATAGAATTGCTTATTTTTTTTATTTTATCATCGCTCGCGTTAAGAATAGTATTATTGTCGTTAAAAACCAATATACCTTTATCCCTTGGAACAATAATCCATTTCTGATTATTTTTGTCAATTATCAGATTTCCAACGGCATCATTATTAACATAACCGCTAAAATTAAATGCTTTCCACGTCCCGTCAGGTTTTCGTACATTAAGCAGGCTGTTAACACCTGAATTAGTTAACCACATATTTCCATCATTGTCGAAACAAATCCCGCC
>JAAXXA010000593.1:0-405 GCA_013334735.1 Bacteroidota bacterium | reverse complement strand
TCAAAACTTCTGTTTGTTTCATTATATAATTTAGTAAATGTGTTGCTGTTAAATTCAATTAAACCTTTGCTCCATGAGCCTGCAAAAGCATTTGAAGGATTTAACGGATTTACGCATATTGAAACAAAATCGTTGATAGTATCAAAATCTGTAATACTTGATTTGTTAAAAGATGTCCATTGTTCATTAACAAAAGAGCAAACGCCTTCTCTGTTGTATAGGTTATTCCATGTATCATCATGTCCTCCGGGTGCCATCCATAAGTTACTTCCTTCAACCGACATGGCTACAACATTTGCCGTGGAAGGTCCATTAGGTTTTATTAATTCGCAATTCCATGTATCCCGAGCTTTAATTAAACCTGAATTTAAATCGGCAATCCATATAATATTATCTTTATCTATA
>JAAXXA010000077.1 GCA_013334735.1 Bacteroidota bacterium | reverse complement strand
TCAAAAAACTGGATTTGGAAATACCGGCAAAAAGACCTTACGGCAGAACATGCTGAATGGTTAAAAGAACTTACTAAAAGTTGTGAGAGGTAAGTTTATATTTTAATTATTCATCTGCTATTTTATGGCTACGGAATAATATGTTTTGGTGTATATATTTGTCTGCTAATTTTAATATTTCCGTCTGTTTCAGCGCGCAATGCTTCAATGTTATTACTTTTTATTACCACATCAACTGAATTAGTGCTGCCAACAAAATTAGTTCCTGCAGTGGTATTGGCATTACCCGTCAGCGCCCATCCGGATGTTGATGTACTTACCGAATTTGATGAAAGTAAACTTACCCATTGCGTACGGCTTGCATCCCAATAATAAAAACCGGGAGTAATGTAGTTTGGAAAAACTGCTGCCGCACTATCGAAAACGAGCAAACTATTCACAGGATTGGTTATAGGACCAGCAACAGAGGTGTCTGTTAATGCAACCCTGGGAATTCGCATTCCCTGATTTGTGGCGCTAATATCTAACATTGCCGAGTTATCGGCAGCAGAGCCTGATGCGTTAACAGCAACGCCTCCATTTTGTGCGAAACTATTTAAGTTTAATAATTGAAAGTTTAAAACTAACATGCCAAATACAATGTAACTTATTATTTTATTTGATTTTTGTAATTTGTGTGTTTTCATAATTTTAGTATTTAATTGTGTAACATTAATTAATAATTATTTAATGATCTTCCTGTTTCTATATAATTGGAGCCGTCATATACAAATTTTATAATGGATACGGAGCGAGGAGTGGTAATCAATGTTGGGATTGTGCCTCCAGTCCATTGAATTGCTGGCCAGGTAACTGTATAACCTCCGAGTGTATCCTGTTTAATAATGAGCGTATAAATACCACCACTTTTGCCGTTTGTAAAAGTAAAGGAACGATTGGCAGCTAACGTAATTTCCTGTACATCACTGCTATCCCAATCCACAGCAGCAGGTATAACCGGTGGAATAAGTAAACTTACTAATACACTGCCACAACTAGAAGACCAAGACCCTGTTGCGTTATTTTTGGCTCTGATATAATATGTACCGGAAGATGTTACATCAAATGTAGAACCTGTACCCTGATTGGTAAGAACGCCACATGATGCCCCCTGCCAGTACCAGATTATTCCATCCGGAGGAGTTCCGTTTATATTTAGTGTTGCACCTACGTTACTAAGATTACTGACAGTTGGATTTGCAGGCGTATTTGGTAAAGTGGCACACGATGTAAATGACCAGCCACTATTACCGCTTACATTAGTACTATTGGCTGCATAAAATGCTGCGCCACCTGTTGCTATTGAATTGGTTAAACTTACATAGTTGATACAAACAGTACCTGATGATTTTGAAAGTGTTCCTCCAGAAATTGCAGCTAAACTACCTGATATTCCATAACATGTAAAAGTACTGCTTATAGTTTGGGTACCACTGATGGTAGATGTTTTGCTTGTACCCAGAATAATGTTATTAAAAGAAGCATTACCTGTAATATTAGCGTTTCCCGTAAAAGAAACATCATGAAAAACACTACTATTACTATATATTAAATATCCCGAAGTAGCGCCTGTGAAATTAACATTATAATAGGTTGCAACGGGGGATGAATTAAAATATCCTGTAGCTCCGGTTAAATTAATTGTTGAAGTTGCTGCATTAACAGTAATATTAGAACCGAAAACATCCCACGCATGAGAAGTACTACTTGTTGTGCTTACATTAATAGTAGAGGAACCTAATGTCAATGAGCGTATCCCCGCACCTGAACTATTAAACCGGTATGCGCTCACTGTTTTACCATTCGTATTTAATGAACCTGTGATATGGGTAATAGTAAGGCTGCCAACTAATATAAAATCGTCCTGCAAAGTCCATCCTCCGCCAATTCCGTCAAAATTTATCTGAGATGATAATGTTTTGCCAAAGGTTTGTATTGTATTTCCCGTGTTGGTGGATTTGAAATAAATGGCACCGGTATAATTAACATACATCTGTGAGTTTAATATCAAAGAACCGTATATGTTAAGGGTTTGACTTCCTGCAAGTGTTGAAGAACTTGCCGCCCCTGTCCAATCCATAGTTTTGCAATAAGCAATTTGGTCAATGTTTACTGTTTGTTCACCTATACCAAATGAATTAGCATCAAAATGAACATTATCATAAAGAGATGGAATACAACCACTGCTTGTACCTCCGCTGCTTAACGACCAGTGATTGGAATCTGTCCAATCCCCACCGTTGTTAATCCAGTATAGATCTTGTGATGAAGGAGGGTTGAGAATCCAACCGCTATTGCCACCAAAATCAATTACATTATTTGCAGTAAATGTAGCGCCTCCTGTTGCAATAACATTTTGCAAATGAACATAATTAATAATTACATTGCTACCAATTGCTTTATTTAGTGTGCCACCTGATAATGTTGCAGAAATATCACAATTACCATTACATGTAAAAGTGCCTGTGATTGTTTGGATATTACTGAGTGATGTTGTTTTGCTAGTCGCCAGACTAAGATTATTATAAGTATTATTACCACTTATAGTAGCATTACACGCAAAAGTAACATTGTTAAAGGTGTTATTACCGGTTATTGAACCAATACCGGCAAAAGTAACATCATGGAAAATAGCATTTGAAGTTTGAAGAAAAACACTAGTAGCAGAAGGATTATTAAAATTAATATTGTAATAATTAAAATTTGATGTATTAAAATAACAATTTGTAGCGCCGGTCAAGTTAATTATTGAAGTTCCTGCATTGACAGTAATATTAGAACCTGTAACATCCCATGCTAAATTAGTACTACTTGTTGAACTGACATTAAAAGTAGAAGAACCCAAGTTTAATGAGCGTATCCCTGAACCCGTGCTATTAAACCGATAAGCACTAACTGATTTATTATTCGTAATTAATGACCCCATATTAAGGTATATATAGTAACTGCTAGATGTTGTTAGTATCAAATTGTCTTGCAAAGTCCACTCCCCACCTATTCCGTTAAAATATATCTGAGACGATAATGTTTTGTCATTGGTTTGTATTGTATTTCCAATGTTGGTAGATTTGAAATAAATAGCGCCGGTATATGTAATATACATCTGTGAGTTTAATATTAAAGAACCGTAAATATTCAGGGTTTGATTTCCTGCAATAATAGAAGAACTTGCCGCCCCCGTCCAGTCCATGGTTTTGCAATAAGCAATTTGGTCAATATTTACTGTTTGTGAACCCACACCAAATGAATTGGCATCAAAATGAACATTATCATTAAGAGAAGGAATACACCCACTGCTAGTACCTCCACTGGTTAAAGACCAATGATTGGAATCCGTCCAATTTCCTCCATTTCCAACCCAGTAAAGTTCTTGTGATGTAGGAGCATTTAGCGTCCAACCATTATTGCCGCCAAAATCAAGTACATTATTTGCAGTAAAAATAGCGCCTCCTGTTGCTATAACATTTTGTAAGCGAACATAATTTATAGTTACACTACCAGCACTTGATCTATTTATTGTGCCACCGGATAATGTTGCAGGAAAGCCACAAGTACCATTGCATGTAAAAGCGCCGTTGATAGTTTGGGTACCACTGAGTGATATTGTTTTACTTGTCCCTAGAGTAAGATTATTATAAGTGTTATTTCCACTTATTGAACCGTTACTTGCAAAAGTTACATTGTTAAAGGTATTATTGCCGGTTATTGAACCTATACCGGTAAAAGTAACATCATGGAAAGTAGCATTTGAAGTTTGTAGATTTTCGGTAGTAGCAATAGGATTACTGAAAGTAACATTGTAATAATTAAAATTTGATGCAATAAAATATGAGGTGGAACCGGTAAGGTTAATTGTAGAAGTTCCTGCATTAACAGTAACATTAGAACCGCCAACATTCCAAGCATAAGTGGAACTACTGGTTGAACTGACATAAATAGCAGAGGAACCTAAGGTTAATGAACGTATCCCAGTCAATAGACTATTAAACCGATAAGCGCTCACTGTCATGCCATTCGTATTTAATGAACCTGTGTTAAGTGTAATAGGGGAATTATTCTCTAATATTAAATCGTCCTGCAAAATCCATCCCCCTGTTCCATCAAAAGAAATTGTAGATGATAAAGTTTTGCCGTATGCTTGTATTGTATTTCCCGTGGCGCTTGATTTGAAAGAAATGGCGCCGGTATAAATAACATTCATCTGAGAGTTTAAAATCAAAGAACCGTATATGTTTAGAGCAAAAGTTCCTGCTAAAGTGGGGATATTTAATGCCCCTGTCCAGTTCATGGAATAACAAGAAGCAGCAATGCCTATGGTTACCGTTTGCCCTCCACCATTGAATGAATTGGCATCAAAAAAAACATTATCAGCACTTGTCGGTACAGAAGCACCGCTGCCTCCACCTGTAGAAGCAGACCAGTGAGTAGTAGTTGCATCCCATGTACCTGTTCCTCCTACCCAATATCTATTGGCAGCAAAAGTATTAAATCCTAGCTCAAACGTGAGTATGATAAAAGCTATTGTTTTTGGATATATATTTTTCATGTGTATATATTTAGATCGTTAATAATTATTTAAGGATCTTTCGGTTTCTAGATAATTGTCACCGTCATATACAAATTTTATAATAGAAGTAGCGCCAGGTGTTGTAATTAAAGTTGGGGCTATACCGCTAGTCCACTGAATTGATGGCCAAACAACCGTATAACCACCCGTGCTATTCTGTTTTATGATAAGTGTATAAATACCGCCACTTTTGCCGTTGGTAAATGTAAAAGAACGATTGGCAGCTAAAGTAATTTCCTGTACGTTACTTTCATCCCAATCCACTGTGGCAGATATAACAGGTGGTACAAGTAAGTTTACTAAAACACTTCCACAGCCAGAAGACCAAGACCCTGTTGTATTATTTTGTGCTTTGATATAATATGTACCCGAATATGTTACATTTAGTGTAGATCCGGAACCCAGATTGGTAAGAATACCGCAGGATGTTCCCTGCCAGTACCATGTTATACCACTTGGAGGAGTCCCATGTCTGTTTAATGTTGCATCAGTGCTGCTAATATTGCTTACCGTTGGATTTTCAGGCGTGTCAGGCGACGTGGCGCATGATGATGTAGCCGACCAACCATTGCTAACATTAGTACTATTAGCTGCATAAAATGCTGCCCCACCTGTTGCTGTTGAACCGTTTAAATTTACATAGTTGACACAAACAGTACCAGATGATTTAGTAAGTGTTCCACCCGAAATTGCAGCCAAAGTACCCGATATTCCATAACATGTGAAAGTACCGTTTATAGTTTGGGTACCACTGATGGTTGTTGTTTTCTTTGGTCCCAGAGTAAGATTATTAAAGGTATTATTACCACTTATTGAACCTATACTTGCAAAAGTAACATCATGGAAACTTGCATTTGAAGTTTGAAAAAAAACACTTGTAGCAGCAGCATTATTAAAAGTAATATTGTAATAATTAAAATTAGATGTATTAAAATAACAATTTGTAGCGCCAGATAAGTTAATTGTTGAAGTTCCTGCATTAACAGTAATATTTGAACCGGTAACATCCCATGCTAAATTTGTGCTACTAGTTGAGCTTACATTAATAGTCGAAGAACCTAAGGTTAATGAACGAATCCCTGAACCCGTGCTATTAAATCGATAAGCGCTAACTGTTTTATCATTCGTATTTAATGACCCCGTACTAAGGTATATATAGTAACCACTCGAGGTTGTTAATGTTAAATTATCTTGCAAAGTCCATTCTCCTGCAAGACCGTCAAAATATATCTGAGATGATAATGTTTTACCATTGGTTTGTATTGTGTTTCCCGTGATATTTGATTTGAAATAGATAGATCCTGTATAAGTAATATTCATTCCAGAATTTAAAATCAAAGAGCCATAAATGTTAAGAGAAACAGTTCCTGCCATGATAGTAGAACTTACAACTCCTGTCCAATCCATAGTTTTGCAATAAGCAGTTTGGTCTATAGTTACTGTTTGTGCGCCCACACCTAATGAATTGGCATCAAAATGAACATTATCAAAAGTAGATGGAATACAGCCACTACTTGCACCTCCACTGGTAAACGACCAATGATTGGGATCTGTCCAGCTGCCTCCGTTTCCAATCCAGTAAAGATCTTGTGATGTAGGAGAGTTTAGCGTCCAGCCATTATTGTTCCCAAAATCAATTACATTATTTGCTATGAAAGTAGCGCCTCCTGTTGCAATAACATTTTGAAGACGAACATAATTTATAGTTATATTGCCACCACTTGCTTTATTTATTGTACCACCGGATAATGTTGCAGGAATGCCACAATTGCCATTGCAAGTAAAAACACCATTAATTGTTTGATTACCACTGAGGGATGTTGTTTTACTTGTCCCAAGAATAAGATTATTATAAATATTATTACCACTAATAGTAGCGTTACCCGCAATAGTGAGATTAGTAAATGTATTATCACCACTTATTGTACCCGTACCAGCTAATGTAACATCATGAAAAATTGAATTTGAGGCTTGAAAAAAAACACTAGTAGCAGAAGGATTATTGAAAGTAACATTGTAATAAGTAAAATTTGATGTATTAAAATAACAATTTGTAGCGCCTGTCAAGTTAATTGTTGAAGTTCCTGCATTAACAGTAATATTAGAACCTGTAACATCCCATGCTAAATTTGTGCTACTAGTTGAGCTTACATTAATAGTCGAAGAACCTAAGGTTAATGAGCGTACGCCAGCACCTGTACTATTAAATCGATAAACAATTATTATCTTATCATTAGTATTTAATGAACCTGTTGTGAGGTAAATATAGTAAGCACTAGAAAGTGTTAATGTTAGATTGTCTTGTAGTGTCCATCCGCCACCTAGTCCGTCAAAATACATCTGAGATGTTAATGTTTTGCCATTAGTTTGTATTATATTTCCGGTGCTGGTTGATTTTAAATAAATGGAACCGGTATAAGTAATATTCATCTGTGAATTCAATATCAAAGAACCGTAAATATTCAGAATTTGGCTTCCTGCTATTGCAGAAGTACTTATCGCCCCTGTCCAATCCATTGTTTTACAATAAGCAGTTTGATCTATTGTTACCGTTTGTCCGCCTCCGCTGAACGAATTTGCATCAAAATTAACATTATTATAAAGCGTTGGGATACAACCACTACTTATACCTCCACTTGTAAATGACCAATGATTGGGATCTGTCCAGTTACCCCCGTTTCCAATCCAGTAAAGATCTTGTGATGTAGGAGAGTTTAGCGTCCAGCCATTATTGTTACCAAAATCAATTACATTATTTGCTATGAAAGTAGCTCCGCCTGTTGCAGTTACATTTTGTAATCGGACATAATTTATAGTAACATTACCACCATTTGCTTTACTTATTGTGCCACCGGATAATGTAGCAGGAATACCGCAAGTACCATCACATGTAAAAGTACCATTGATAGTTTGGGTGTTACTGATGGTTGTTGTTTTGCTTGTCCCAATAGCAAGGTTATTAAAGGTATTATCGCCACTTATTGAACCACCTCCGGCAATTGTAACATTATTAAAGGTACTATTACCACTTATATTACAACTACCGGCAATTGTAACATCATTAAATGTATTATCACCACTTATTGTACCCGTACCGGCTAATGTAACATCATGAAAAATTGAATTTGAGGCTTGAAAAAAAACACTAGTAGCAGAAGGATTATTGAAAGTAACATTGTAATAAGTAAAATTTGATGTATTAAAATAACAATTTGTAGCGCCGGTCAAGTTAACTGTTGAAGTTCCTGAATTAACAGTAATATTAGAACCTGTAACATCCCATGCTAAATTTGTGCTACTAGTTGAGCTTACATTTATGGTTGAGGAACCTAATGCCAATGATCGAATCCCTGATCCCGTAGTATTAAATCGATAAGCGGTTACAGTTTTATCATTAGTATTTAATGAACCAGTGGTAAGGACAATATAGTAACTACTAGATATAGTTAGGGTTAGGTTGTCTTGTAAAGTCCATTCACCCCCAAGTCCGTCAAAAGTTATCTGAGATGATAATGTTTTGCCATTGGTTTGTATTGTATTTCCGGAGTTGTTTGATTTGAAAGAAATGGCGCCTGTATAAGTAATATTCATTTGTATGTTTAGTAATAAAGAACCATAAATATTCAAAGCAAATGTTCCTGCCAGAGTAGGGGTGTTTGCGGCTCCTGCCCATGTCATTGATTTACAAGTAGCGGCTGCGCCTATGGTTACAATTTGCCCGACAGTACTGAATGAATTGGCATCAAAATAAACATCATCCGTGATAGTCGGCACAGAAGCGCCTCCCGTCCCACCGGAAGAAGTTGACCAACGAGCAGTTGCGCTCCAAGTTCCTGTTCCGCCTACCCAATATCTATTGGCAGCTAAAGTGTTAAACCATAACCCAAGAGTTAGTATGATCAAAGCTGTTATTTTTGCAAATATTTTTTTCATAGGTTCACATTTTCATTTATTTGAAAAGTTATTTATTTGTTAATTATTTTCAAAGATAATATTTTTATTAATTCATCATAAATTATTTTCATTGTGCCACAAAAAATACTATTTTTGTAGAAACATAATACTTACCTTATTCTTGAAACATAGCCATTAGCAATTTTCAGGGAACATAATGCCATTTACTCCTGTCGTCCCAGCCATGTGTAACTTCGCAGTCGGGTTAGTTGTCCCGATGCCAACATTCACGCCACTTCTTTGAAAAATTAAATTATTCCATGCTACTGACCCTGATAATAATCCGTTAATCTCTCTATATGTATTCCAGCTTTAAGCTCCAAAACGAAAACGTATAGAAGAACCAGTAGAATATCCAATCGAATCATGAGTAGAAAACATGACAACCTCGATGAAGGTATTTCAAAATCACTGATACGTTTAGCATGGGCTTCTAAGGCAGATATTGCCATTGCACCTTTACAAGATATACTTGATCTGGGCGAAGAAGCAAGAATGAATCTTCCAGGTACTCATTCAAAAAACTGGATTTGGAAATACCGGCAAAAAGACCTTACGGCAGAACATGCTGAATGGTTAAAAGAACTTACTAAAA
>JAAXXA010000076.1 GCA_013334735.1 Bacteroidota bacterium | reverse complement strand
TAAGGTACGAGATTCTTTAACGGTGAGCAACCCGCCTCTTTTTTTCGTGCTTTAAAATGCACTGGTGGGATTATTGTGTTATCTGGAAAAATTTGTTTTTGGAAGTTTCAATATAGGATGTCCCCCTCTTACGAATATATCGGGCAAAAATCTCTCTTTTTTCTATTCCCCGGATAATCACATGATGCAACGTGCCTAGCGAATCGAGTCTTGGACCTCTCGGCATGCCTCTACTTGTTGGTTAGTATCGTAGAAAGTTAACGATGCATTCTGGTCATTGCAAGTTCATGATTTCAGGAACGTCCCCCTCTCGCCACTCGCCAAAAGTTTCAGTTGGGTAGTGGCACTAACCAACTCGTTTTTTTCTTTTTTCAATTTAGCTTTAAGATATTTACAATAGTTGCGAGTTTTGGTGTAGTCATCCTGGTCAGTAAGCAAAGCTACAATATCCAACACACTAAACAACCACTTGGCATTTTGCTCATCCCAAACAGCTCGCACTTCGCGGTCGTCAAAAAAACGTATGGATATTTTTTTATTACTCATGATTTAAATGTTACCTATACTGTCATTTCGATTTTACTGTCCAAAAAAAATGATAATTTACATATTGTAGTTGCTATCTGCTGTGTCACGTTACAATGATCGCTAACTTGCTTATATGCGTTACTCTATTGCGCCTTACACGACATATTCGATGAATAAGCGCAAAAAAGAAGCGTCTTACTGATAGGGTACGCCTTGTAGCGTTTATTACAAACCAAGTGCTCTTTGCGGATTTTAATGGGGAATAATTGAATTTCGCCATACAAAATCATGCATGGCTAACTCATTTTACAAATAATAAATATACGATTACCGACAAAAAACGGCAAAAACAATAAAAATCTGTGTGTCTATTGCACTGCGTCACCTATTTTCTGCACTGATGCAACCTTCCTGGGTAATCGAGTCTTAAAACTCTCGGCATACCTCTACTGGTTGGTTTGTATCATAGAAAGTCATCTCTGGATTGTGTTCATTGCAAGTTCATGATTTCAGGAACGTCCCACATTTCCCCAATTTTTTATACAGCATGCCATGCCCCGTGCTTTTGCTATCCATTTGATTGTGTTAATTCATTAATCAACCATTCGTAATTTGCTCTTGCATTAGAAATTATCTCAGTAAATGAGTGATATGTCAAATCATTAGCGTTGTTTTGTTGTATTATTTTATCACCAGTACTACCGCCAATTAATTTTACAATGATTCTGTCATTTGGGAACATTGTTGAAAGCTCGTCCCTATATCGTTGAGCTTGGGCTTCATCAATTCTTGTCAATGCATGTGATGGTCTCTTAAATTCAATAAGTAGCCTTTCACGATTAAATGCCATCCCTAAAAATAAATCAGGTCTTTTATTTGCATTCTCTCCTTTGTAGAATCTGTCACAGAGCTGTTCACAAGCCTTTTTTAGTGATTGATTTGATATAAAATGAGAATATTCATAACCAAAAACCCATAAATTATTGGCTAATGCTTGATGAACTGTAGCTTCTAATGTATCAGGACTGTCAATAAGAGTTTGAAGTTTTTCTAAAAATTTTGCTTTTGCCGATGCCTGATGAGTCATCATGGTAATCTCATATAAGCCAAATTCATTAAAAGCATCAGCTAATTTTTCAATATGATTGTCATCTGCTTCGTCAATGTTCTCTAATACTGACCAATAATACCCTTTTTCAAAAGCATCAATCATAACTGAGATGATTGTATCAATCTTATTATCATCTTCAGTCCAAAATCGTTCAATAACTTTTTCAAGTGCAGATTTTGCAAACTGTTTTCTATTTTCTGGTAATTTCGATAAATATGCGTTAATTTTTTTCTGATGTCGTGCTTTTGCAAGATTCACCTCTTTTTTACAGCCCTCTTGAAGAATTTCAACCATCCAACTTTCCAAAGCTTCTTCAATTTCTTGTTTTAATTTGCTACTTTCATTTATTTCACCCCAATCAGCTGTTGTGTCATTTAATAAACAATCAGCATTTACCTCAACATGTAATCTCTTTTGAAGCTTTTGTGGTATTAGTTCATTTTCTGACAGAAGATTATTTGGTTTACCAACAACCTTGCCATCAACTCTATAATTTACTCCATGATATTTATGAGCCTTATCTGTAATTGTAGCAACAGCGGAAACGGTCTTCCCATTCGATAGAATAATTACCTTTTCAAATTTCTGACCTGGAATATCTTTAACACTGACTTCTTCTCGGTTTACTGTGATATTAAAGTTATTTTCCCTTAAATATTCTCTCGATAAGATTTGTTTGAGTTTTTCCGGATTAGGGAATGTGAAATTTTGATTAATACCAGTTAAAACTATGGTTGTTCCGTGTTCATTCTTGTCACATGATTTTGAGGAAATTGGCAAATTAATTGCTTCAAGGTCCTTGTCTTTTCCCAAAATATCCTCTTTTGAAATCACTATACTTGTTTCTTGTCCTCGTGCTTTGGTTTGAACCACCATTAAACTTGCAATCATTAATCCTGCAAATTTACCAATTCCTTTTCGTCCTTTAACTTTCCTTTTTTTACCATAAGTTGTATCACCTTTTCTAGAAGTCCTACTACTGGCTATTTTTAAATATTGTTCTTTAATTTCATTTGGTGTCATACCATCTCCATTATCCTTTATAATAATTTTTGAATGGTCAAACGGATTTGGAAAATCGACAGAAACAGAAGTTGCATCAGCATCATAACAGTTGTCAACTAATTCTTTGATAGCTGCCTCCACAGACGTGTAACTCTCACCTAAAATCTTTGTCAGAGCTGGGTCTACTTTAAATTTTGCTGAATTTTCCATAATTATGTTTCTGTCGATGTGATGGTCTTCTTAGCATTGGCATAACTTGCTTATCTGCACTTCGCTATTGCGCCTCACTTCCCATATCTGACGAATAAGCGTAACAAAGTAGCGTGTTATTGATAGGCTCCTCTTTGTAACGCTTAATACAAACCCAGGGCTCTTCACGGATTTTAATCTCTCAGGGTTAAATTCCCCAGCACTTGCGGTGAAAGAATGCTGAATTCTTCTAAAAACTGATACCCCGCTGCTTGCGGCAGTGAGCTTTATTGGGAAAAAATCGAATCTCGCCATACCAAAACATGCGTCGTCAAGTCATTTTACAAAAAATAAACCTATGATTACAGCCAAAGCACTGTAAGAAAAATAAATATCTTTGCTACTATTGCCTCCCCTGTTACCACTCCTCACGATTACGTCTGCACCGGCAACACCAGTCGGAATCCCCAGAAATCGTTGACCACTTTGGAAACTACGAACGAGCGCTGCGATGAGCAAAAGGCGAACTTGTCGGGATAAAGCCAGCATCCGCCACGTTCCTGGCGGAGAGCTTCTTCACCCGAGGTGGTGTTGGCGGAATCGGTTTTTTCGTGCCAGACGGGGCACAGCCCCAGGGACGCTACTGAAATCATTAAGTTACTTACAGCTAGCAACGGCAGTTGTTTAGATAATCTGACACACTGCCGATACCCCAAGCAGCGGAGCCATCTCCGAATAAGAAACCAGCAAGGCAACAACCGCATGAATGCAGAGAGTCCAGGTTGACCGCTTTTAAGAAGGATATGCGCATGATTAGTCATCAGCGCCCAGGCATAGATATTCGTTCCCGTTTTCAGGGCAACTGCCCCCATTCTGGATACGAATATGCCCCGATCTTCATCGTCAACAACAATCTCTCTTTTTTCGATCCCCCGGATAATCATATGATGCAACGTGCCTAGCGAATCGAGTCGTGGACCTCTCGGCATGCCTCTACTTGTTGGTTTGTATCGTAGAAAATTGACGATGCATTACGTTCATTGCAAGTTCATGATTTCAGGAAGGTCTCTTCCTCCTCTAATTGAGCATAACGTTTTGGGTATTGCCGAAGGCGGGGGTATTAAGTACAACAGTTCAATCGAACAACTAATGTTGATCCTTGCACAAATGTCCAATCGAAGACGTTCAGGCCCGCTTTTGGCAATACCTTGTTAGCAGCAGGTTTTATATGTAATTGTATCAGTAATTCAGATTTCAGTCAATTCCGAGTTCTTTCTCCATAGCTCGCCATTGTTTTCCAAATTCTACTTTTTCCAAGGCTATTTTTCGTTTGTCTTCTGGCAAACATTGAATACAAGTTTGGTATTGAACGCCTTTGTAATATTCTTTACACTTTGGACATATTTCCATATTGTATAAATCAAAGTTGGCTGCACATTTTTTACAAGCAGTTATTGTATCTTCAAAGGATAGATATTTAATACTATCGTTTAGATAAAGCAAAAACGCTTCTTTCTCAATCTTTTCGAAGTCTGTATTCTTTGCCCGTTCTCTTTGTAGCCAATACTTGATACTTGAGAGGCTATGTTTGTTCCTCCATTTGTCTTTTGATACAAAACACTTATCTCGAACCTCAGTTGCCTCTTCATTTTCATAAAATATTGAAATAAGCTCATCAACTGACTTATAAACCGTTTTATCAAATTCTTCCCGACATTCTGTGCAAAGATATTGCGGCACTTTTCTCATTCTTTTGTTGGGATTTCTACTCTTACAATTTGGACACAAAGGAACGGGCACATAATCATAATTTGTTAATGTGTGATTACTTAAATCACATCTGTCAATGTCGGGATTAGTGTTGATGTAGTTTTTAGTATATGATCTTGTTACATCTGTTGCATAGTCGGAGTATTTTCTAGGGTGAGAGAAGTGTTGTAGTGTTAATGTTTCTTTACTACTACATATTTCACATTTATCTTTAATGAATTTAGACTTTCTTTCTTTCCAGTCCTTTGTATGCCAAGAACGTTGTCCTTCTTTGAAGTCATTCCAACATTGTCCTTTTGCGAGCTCTAATCCAATTTCGCCATTTGCCAATTTGTCCCTTAGCTCTTTGAGTTCCTTATATGTCAACATATCAATTCTTGGCATATTCGTTTATACACGTACTGTCAGTTAAACTTGCTGCTAACGTTTTGGCGCTTAGCGAAAAAGCGGATTTCGGAGCACAATACAATCTTCTACGCTATTGCAGTGCATTCCCTATCCCTCTCTTTTTCGATTCCCCGGATAATCACATGATGCAACGTGCCCGTCGAATCGAGTCGTGGACCTCTCGGCATGCCTCTACTTGTTGGTTTGTATCGTAGAAAGATAACTCTGCATTGTGGTCATTACAAGTTCATGATTTCAGGAACGTCCCACATGCCATTCCTTTACACTTGGTGGTAACGGATGGCGGTATGAAACGTTGGTAGACAGATAAGCTCTATTGCAATTTTTGGTTATATAGTGACTCGAGTGAATTGCAATTGTGCTTGGCTGTATGGGAGGGTCATTCACTAATTGTTTTCCAGAATTGTCGCATTATTATTGCTTTTGGATTATCAATATTAATTATTGCTTTTTTAATCGGATAACCTTTTTCATCTTCCTCAACGGTTGAATAATTTTTTATTTCATTACTTAAAGTAAATTCACTATTTACAGACCCGATGAATTTCACCATCCTACTTATGCTTTTATCGTTTACATCAGCGCAGATTGGCAAACGAACCTGAGAAATAAAATCAAAGTCAGGATAAACAAAGTCTGTTGTCTCTTGAGCAATTAAAACAATTATCATCCCAATTGACCGTAGTTCTCTTAACATATCCTCAATTACTGGACGAGCCGATTTTTTTTGAAGAAAATTCTGTGCCTCATCTATTATTATTATGTGTTTTAGTTCTTTTATATTATCGTTAACATCAGTATTACCTGATGATTTAAACTTATTAAACAAATATTTTAGCTGATTAAATGTTACAAACTGCTTAATTTGTTTGCTTACATCACTTGGCATCGACACGTATGTACTACAATTAAACAGACTGTAACTTGCATCTTCATCATAAATCCCAGCACTTATAATCTGTTGAAGTACACTTGTTATTGTATTATCCCTATCATTATTTCTTTCAAGAATTGACTCCATTAGTTCAGTCAAACTTGGAGCTCTGTTGTTAACGTTTATGAATTCTTGAATTGACCTAATAAAACTGGCAGATTGAACTTGTTTAATTTCAGGGAAGAATGTCTGAAAATCATTCGCAAATGCTAAAATATTGTTTGGATTTTTGAAATCAATATTTTTCAAAGGACTAAAAGGGAAGCCTTTATTATGTTCAACTTTTAGAAAGGTGCAATTTGTATTCTTCAAAAATGATTCAAGGCTTTCCTTTGTATCTGTACCTTTAAAATCAAAAAAAGAAAAAGGCAGTTCACATTTCGTATTTTTTGAAATTTGGTAGATAATATCAAGAATTAACTGAGTTTTACCAGAGCCATTTTGACCTGCAATTGCAATATTTCGACTACTCCATTCAGTCTCATCATTTATCCGTATGATAATTTCTGTTCCATCGGCATATTTACCCAATTTAAATGAAACCAGGTTTTTGTAAGTCTTGATTTCAAAATCAAATTTTCTATCTAATTCAGTAGTTGCAGCATTAATATAGACCTGATTTGCCCTTAAAGATAATCCGTTTTTTACCAGTTTCATTAAAAAATCAATATGATAGCCACTAGTTAAATCTTTTTTGTTTAGTTCATTTGAAATCATATTTAATCCATGTTCTAAATGCAACTTAAATAATTTTGAAAAGTCTTCTTCTGAGAGTAAAGATTCATAGTGATTATCTAAAATTGCTTTAAAAATAGGATAATTGGATTTAGCTTCAATTATTGTTCCAAACAAACTTCGATCATCTCTAAAATCCTTACCGTCTGAACTAGGTATAGTTTCTTTCAACAAATCAAACCGCTTATTCACTTGAAGGCTATATGAAAAAGCTAACCGTGGAATAATACCTTCACTAGAAAATTGATAGATTGATTTTAATCTATCAATTACATAGTCATTTTGTTTACTAATTCTTATTCTCATAGCTTTGGAAATATCCCGGTTTAAAAAATGATTTTTTATCCTCATTCACAATTAGATATGCTTTTGAAATCTTTGAAGCTATCATACTATAGCGGCGAGGTGTGACTTCGTTGTTTGTTGCTAGTAAAATAATTTGACTTGATAAGTCAGGGTAATAATTATTTAAAATGTTTTCAATATGTTCATGGTCAAGCCTTCCAAGTGGGGTATCGATAAAAATTGGATAGTTTTGAATTGATTCACTTAAAATTGATTTAATTAAACATGATATATAAATCTGTTTCTCACCAGTTGAAAAGGTCTCTTTTGGTATTTCATTGCCTTCTGAATCCAGTATTGATACTTTTAAACCTTTTCCATCTGGTAAAATGTCGATTCTCGAATCTTTTATAAAACCAGAATGCCCATTTTGCATTTTATGCATAAGTTTTTGAAGCTCCGCTATTAGTTTACTTGCAAGAGCTTCTTTTTTCCCACGTTTCTGATTATCAATAAATGTTTGTAGAGAATCAATATATTTTTTTGCTATTGATATTTTTTTCTTAATTATTTGATTACCACTACTTTTTTGGAGTTGTAAAGTATATTGTTGATTTAATCTATTGTTATCGCTTTCAAGTTTCTCTTTTTGAATTTTAAGAGCACCATTCTCAGCTATTATTTTATCTTTTTTTCTTTCTGCCTCATCGTTTTTTGTAATTGTTTCAAGAATAGTTTCATCCTCTAAAACTGAATCGAGTATTTTTATATTTTTTTCAGCCTCTGTCAATGTTATTCGAATCGAATTAAAATCAGAAATTGTAGTTTCAAATAACTCTTTTGATTGTTGTTTAATAAGTTGGAAAGCTTTATAAATCAAATCAGTATCAGCTTTATTTAAGTCAAGTTCTAGCTTCAATTCGTTAAATTCATCGCTTACATTAAAAAGCTCATTTAATAATACTTGTGCTTTTTCAGAATAAAAAACTTTATTCCTAAATGACATTGAACCATCTTCTGGTTCAGGTGGTTTATTGAAGAGTTGTTCAATAAAGTTTTCCATCTTCCTTGTTATTTCGGCATTTGATTCATTGGTACTTTTTACCTGACTTTGTAACTCTAATTGCTCAATTACTTCTTCAATTTTACCACTAAGCATTGCAATAGGAATAATTTCACTTAAATCATTAAATTGCTTTTCTATTATGGTTTTACGTTCAAGTAACTTTACAATTTCTGAATAAAGTGCTTCTCTATTTATCGATGATGTTTCTTTCTTGCTATTTTGATTAAGAAAAATCTGATATTCATTTATTTTCTTTTTTAATTCTTGAACTTCATTATCGTTTAGAGCACTTTTCAAATCAATTTCTTCAATTTTTCGTGCGTTCAATTTTATTGCTTGTTCTGTATTATCTATTTGTTCCCTCAAATTCGAGGGAGCGCTTTCTTTTCTTAAATTATCAATATAAGTATTTATGTCATCTTTTAAATTTTCGAAAAGGTCAAGTCCTAAAAGTTTACCCAGAGCATCGTTTAAAACGCTTCCTTCATCTTTTGTAGATAATTCAGCCCAAGAAGCAATTTTTTCTGCGTCAAAAAAGACAAATTTTGCGGCTTCAAGCGGGATTAGATAATCGTTGATAAAACTTATTTTATCTTCAAGTTCAAAAAATAACTCTTGCCCGTCCGTATTTAGAATTGAAAGTGATTCTTCAACTTTTTGAGTGTTGAAAACTCTTTTTATTAATAGACGATTATCATTAACCTTTAGATTTGCAGGGTAATCAATATCTTCAAATTGAATTTCAACAGAAAATTCAGACTTACCGTCATCTCTTGATTTCCAATTTAACGATTGCTTTATGAATTTTTGATAATTGGATTCTTTCTGAACTTCACGTTTAAAGCTCTCATCTATCTGAATAATTTTCTCACCATAAAGACACCAAACAATTGATATAAGGAAATTTGTTTTACCATAACCATTTTTTCCACCAACTAATATTATGTTTTTGTCCTTATTGGTTTCTAAATTAATAACAACATTACCATAATACTGTATGAAATTATTTAATACAATACTACTTATTTTCATCTTCAATAGTTTTTTCAATTTCAGAATCAATTGTTTGTTGAATATAGTGATTACGCTTTTGTAGCTTTTTTACTCTTTCCGATTGCAAAAGT
>JAAXXA010000592.1 GCA_013334735.1 Bacteroidota bacterium | reverse complement strand
CATGAATCAATTTTAAATGCAGCAGGTATAATTATGGACGAAGGTTCTTCCGAATCTACAGATGCTGATATAAGATCCGATTCCGTAGTAAAAGAAAAACCGAAAAGCGGCTCAGGATATTCAAATATGACAATAGCAGAACTTGAAGAAAATTTAAAAACAGCTATTGCCGAAGAAGCTTATGAAAAAGCTTCAGTTATAAGAGACGAAATAAATAGAAGAAGCAAAGGAAAAAAATAAGTACTTAAAGTGCCTAATACTTCGACTACGCTCAGTAAAAGAGTTTGGAGAGCCTAGAGTTTTAAGTATCTTTGCCTACATTAATTTTTCAATATTATATATTAATAAATGAAACAGTACCTCGATCTAATGAATCACGTGCTAAAAAACGGCGCTAAAAAAGAAGACAGGACGGGTACAGGTACTTTAAGTGTTTTCGGTTATCAGATGAGGTTTAACCTTAAAGACGGCTTTCCTATACTTACCACAAAAAAAGTTCACCTTCGCTCTATAATACACGAATTACTTTGGTTCTTAAAGGGCGAAACGAACGTGAAGTATCTTCACGATCATAATGTTTCTATTTGGGACGAATGGGCTGATGAAAATGGAAATTTAGGTCCTGTTTACGGTAGTCAATGGCGTTCATGGAAAAACGGGGAAAAGGTTATAGATCAGATATCTCAGGTTATTTATCAAATTAAAAATAATCCTGATTCGCGCAGAATGATTGTAAGCGCATGGAATGTTGGCGAAATTGAAAATATGGCTCTTCCACCCTGCCATGCTTTATTTCAGTTTTATGTTGCCGACAATAAACTTTCCTGCCAATTATACCAAAGAAGCGCTGATATTTTTCTTGGAGTTCCTTTCAACATTGCATCTTACGCGTTATTAACAATGATGATCGCTCAGGTTTGTGGTAAAGAAACAGGAGAATTTATTCATACTTTTGGTGATGCTCACCTTTACATCAATCATATTGAACAGGCAAAACTTCAATTATCCAGAGAAATTAGAACATTACCTAAAATGATTATTAATCCTGATGTAAATGATATTTTTTCTTTTGAGTATGAAGATTTCAATTTAGTAAATTATGATCCGCATCCTCATATCAAAGCGCCTATAGCAATTTGAGAATTTTTGATTTTTGATTTAAGATTTAAATTGAATTATATAAATTATATAAACTTTTAAAACATAATGTCTAAAAAAATCTCCATAATAGTAGCAGTTGCTAATAATAATGCTATCGGAAAAGACAACAAATTACTTTGTCATTTATCTGACGATCTTAAACGTTTTAAGCTTCTTACTACCGGGAATACTGTTATAATGGGCGAAAACACTTTTGAATCGTTGCCGGTAAAACCACTTTCAAATCGAACGAATATTGTTATTTCGCACATACCCGGTAAGACTTTAAATGGATGTATAGTAGTTAATTCTATTGAAGAGGCGTTAAACAATTGTGATGATACAAAAGAAAACTTTATCATTGGAGGAAGCTCTGTTTACAATCAATTCCTGCCTTTTGCAAATAAATTATATTTAACAAAAATCAATAAAAATTTTGATGCGGATTGTTTTTTCCCTGAAATTGATTATACACAGTGGAAACTTATTAGCAGTGTTGATTTCGAACCTGACGAAAAAAATGATTTTTCATACTCATATCTTATTTATGAGAGAGTGAAAAACAGTACTTATACTTCGACTATCGCTCAGTATGACTGAATCTAGGCATTTTTGCTTATACAAAACTGCCAAAATTCAGTATAAAGAGCCTAGAGTTTGGATTGCCTATAGTTAATTCGTCTTTTACAAAAAGTTTATATTAATCAAATACAAAAAAAATCAAATTTCAGGAACTTATGCTATACCGATGCAGTATTTGTAATAATCCAATAAATTGTACCATAACAGTACGCCAAGGTGAAATCTTCCGGCATTATTATAAATAGTGCAAAATTTAAAATGTAAAATGTAAAGTGTAAAATTCAAAAAACAGTATAAGCGTTGATAATTATAATCTTATAAATTTACAATTTGCTCCGCCAAAGGCAGATTGACTTTTGCAATTCGCAGAGGCGAAGCAATATTTTTATATTTGGCGAAATTACGGACAAGCACTAAATATTTCTATTAACTAAAACATATTGAGTAATGGTATTAACGCAACGTCAGCTTTTTTTTCAACACCTTGCTCAAACAAGTGAAAAACCTATTGCTCTTGAAATTGAAAAAGCAGAAGGCATGTATCTATATGATACGGATGGAAAAAAATACATGGATTTAATCTCCGGTATTTCCGTTAGCAATACAGGGCACCGGCATCCTTATATAGTTAATGCTATTAAAGAGCAATTAGATAAATATATGCACCTTATGGTGTATGGCGAATATATTCAATCGCCACAGGTAAAATTAGCAAAAATGTTATCCGATATATTGCCTCAATCACTAAGTAATACATACTTTGTGAATTCAGGTTCAGAAGCTATAGAGGGAGCAATAAAACTTGCAAAAAAATATACCGGCAGAAGTGAAATTATTGCTTTTAAAAA
>JAAXXA010000591.1 GCA_013334735.1 Bacteroidota bacterium | reverse complement strand
TAAAAGTTGCCCCCCCCTCTTACGAAGAAATTGATTTGATGAAATGCAGACAAACACTCATTTCAACAATGCATTTAACAATACAGGATAAAAATTATTTCAAAAAAATTATTTCAAAAAAAATTACAGCATTATCTTTTGAACTTATTAAAGATAAAACAGGATCGTTTCCTGTTGTGCGTGCTATGAGTGAAATAGCCGGTAATACTTGTGTTCTTATTGCAGCCGAATATATGAGCGATACTGTTTATGGCAAAGGCAGTATGTTTGGCGGGTTTTCAGGCATAACACCCTCGGAAGTTGTAATATTGGGCGCGGGAACTGTTGGCGAATTTGCAGCACGCGCAGCGATGGGGCTGGGAGCTTTAGTTAAGATATTCGACAATTCTCTTTATAAACTCCGAAGGCTTCAAAACAACCTTAATACCAGAATATTTACTTCTATAATTCAACCTAAAGTTTTACTCAAATCGCTAAAAACTGCCGATGTTGTAATATGCGCTTTACCTGCTCTTGAAGGAAGATCGCCTATTATCATAACAGAGCAAATGGTAATGGAAATGAAAAATTGTTCGGTAATAGTTGATGTTAGTATTGATCAGGGCGGATGTGTTGAAACCTCCCGCGCAACAAATCATACCGATCCTGTTTTTCAATTGCATGGCGTTACTCATTATTGTGTTCCGAATATTGCTTCAAAAGTTCCACATACCGCTTCTTATGCGCTCAGCAACTTTTTTGCGCCTATCCTAATTGACTTGGGAGAAGAAGGCGGAATAGATAACAAATTGAAAAATGATTATGGCGTGCGACAAGGAGTTTATCTTTATAATGGAATTCTTACAAACAAATTTATTGGCGAGTATTTTAAAATGCCTTATCAGGATATTGAATTATTAATGGCAGCTTTTAAACATTAATTGTGCATGAATATATCTTAGATATTGGTATTAATTTGAGATTTTAGAATTAAGATTTATGATTTAGTTAACTGATTTTAAATCTTAAATCAAAAATAATTTATAGATAAACATTAAATGTAAAGCTTTTTATTATGCGTACTTTTTTAATTATATTCATATTAATTAGTTTTTTTTATTTTTCAGTAAATGCTCAACAGCAACAAGGTTTGCCAAATCCACGACCTAAAAACTGTACTCCCGAAAATATTTGCCCGCGAAATACATTATTCCTTGAATCAAATTTCAGTATTCCGAAAGAACTTGCTTTAAATTCAATAAATCTGGATCATATTCTTATTTGCCGCGAAAAATATCTGGTAAGCGGGCGTATTGGAATTGATTTTTATTCGCTTAAAAAGCTTAGAACAGCAGGCATTCCTGCCGATTTAAACCTAATGATAGGAGGGGGTGCTCTTATGTTTGAAACTGGTTTAGGGATTAACTATTTATATGCCTACAAAAATTATAATCCTTCAACAAAACTGTATGAACAGAATCAACATTACTTAGGAATAACAGGTAGATTAGGACTACGATACGAAAAGAAAAGAAGTATATTTTTCCGACTTGGATATACTCCAATTTATTCTGTAATTAATTACAAAAAAATTCCGATAATTGCTGATAAAAGGCTGCTTTCGATGTTCGGTTTTGGAGTTGGATATACATGGTGAGACTTTCACCGTCTCCCCCAATTATTATAAATAAACCGGAAATAAAACAATAGTTTTAGTTTTACAAATATTTTTTAATCAAAAAAAAATGTTACTTTTGCAAATTATTAAGAAATCTATTTTTAATAATTGCACAGATTTACGGTCTCGTAGCTCAGTTGGATAGAGCAACAGCCTTCTAAGCTGTGGGTCACAGGTTCGAATCCTGTCGGGATCACAAAACAAAAAAAGCAGATGTAAACAATTGTTTACATCTGCTTTTTTTTAACTACCCATTAATAAATAGTTTTATACCATAGATTAAAATTGGTAAACATAGACTCCCGCTAAGAATTTAATGCCTGAAGAGTCTCACTATTAAAGTATAATATTAGCTGTTCAATTCATAATTTGTACTTCTTCCGCCTGTAGATTTTTTAAGCAAAATATTTTGAGACATTAAGTATTGAATATCACGAAGAGCAGTATCTGACGAGCATTTTGATATAGAAGCCCATTTTGATGAAGAAAGTTTTTCATCGAAACCATCAAGCAGTTTATTAATCATAAATTTTTGCCGGTTGTTTACACGAAAAGAATGCCAACAGTACTACAAAACAAAATAAAACAAGGGTACAGTTCTTCATTCGAAATTATTTATTTGAAAGTGTTGAATCCCACCATTACAAGAGCACAAAAATAGTAACTCCTTCCTTCGGTAAGTAGAAGGAAGGAGTTATTTGTACAGGTATTTTACTATGCTTTAAGTACTTCTCTAACCTGGGCTTCAATTTCATCACAAAGTTCAGGATTGTCGGCAAGAAGTTTCTTCAACGCATCACGGCCTTGTCCTAATTTTGTTTCACCATAACTGAACCATGAACCGCTCTTCTTGATAATGTTCTTTTCTACGCCAAGGTCAATGATTTCACCGTATTTTGAAATTCCTTCACCAT
>JAAXXA010000590.1 GCA_013334735.1 Bacteroidota bacterium | reverse complement strand
TAAAACAAAAGAAGGAGCAGGATCGGAAGGGGTTCCTGCATTGTAAAGACCCTGTAAATAATTTTTTATAGAGGTTGTAGTCGTTCCAACTAAAGGATTATTTGTGTAAGCTTCGATGACCTTAAAACCTTTTTTTGTTTTCCATTGAACAAAAGGCTGTAATGTTGTCTGAAAAGATGGATCTGAAACTATAACATATTTTACAGGATATTTAGTTATCGTGTCTTTCCCCTGAAGAGATTTTTTATAATTTAAAAGTTGATTTGAGAACATCCCTTCAAAATAAGGAGAATAAACCTGTCTTTTCTTAGCAATAGTATGCGATACATCTGATCCAGTAAAGATTATTTCCACTTCAATATCATTATAAACCTGTATAATATTTTTTACAGGATTGTATCTCACGGGCGCGATATCCAGCCTTGCCATCCTAACGCCTCTCATAATTCCAAGAATTTCAACAGATACAAGATTGTCTGAATTAAATTGATCTGTAGTGTATGTTAAAGCATTATACATAAATTCAGGCAGTTGCTTTTTAATATCCTTTGAAACAGGCGGCTGGCAAGGAAAAAGCTTATTTTGTATTCCGTAATCTGATAACTTATATTCAGTAATAGTATAGTTAATTACATTTATATTCACAGTAGCGCCCTCAGGTATTTCGATAAGTTTTTTGAGCATTGGGAGTTTAGGATCGCCTATTCTATTTGAAGAACCATAATCAGGTATATTCATTTCGATAAATGATCTGTTTTTATTTTTTACAGTTCTGTAAGAGAGTTTAGTAAAAGTATTAGAAAACTTAAGATCGGTATATGTATTTTGCTCAACTTTTAATTGCGCTTTACCCGGTTTTATCTTAATGTCTCCGGCTTTTAAATATAGCACACTAAAAACTAATATTATCGAGAGAAAAAGTTTAAATATATTATTGTTAAAAAAGTTTTTCATAAATTTTGATATTCAGGAATGGATAAATACGTATTACTCAACCAAGGCAATGTAATAGAACGCAGATGACGCAGAATAATTATGATAAAATAAGATTTAAATTTTTCTATGTTCATCATAATTTTATGCTTAATCATCAACATTAAATTTATTTTTCATAAGATGTTAAGTTATAAAAGTTACATTATGAAACATTTAACCTTAGAACAAAGGTACGCAATTTTAGCAAAAAAAGCTTAGGGAGTGAAATTATATTTGTTAATTTTTTTGTTAAGATTCTGAACGCGATGCTTTTTTTGAGCTTAATACCGAATTATTTTCATACGCGCAATATAATTTAAAAAAGTTATGCGTTAAATTTTAGGTATAGATTGTAACCTGATTTTAAATATTGCATAGTTGTTAAAACTATGTTTTTCCTCAATATTGTTGATGATTTTTTACTTTTTCAACTTAGTAAATTACAACCAAACCTGTACTACAAAATTTTCTTATTCGCATATTCCAATCCTTTACGAATAAATTCTTTTGTAAGTTTTCCTGTGGGGTCTTTTGTTTCAAAAATTCGTTCGGGAACATGAAGCTTATCGAAAGAAAAGCCTTCCCGAAATTTAAACTTAAATTTTTGCTGATATATTTTAGCGCCTATCTGTAGCAATTCTTTTGCGCTATGGCTAATTCCTATTACTTTTAATGCTTTTGAAATAGTTTCAATATCATATATACCTCTGGCAAAAAAACACATTGTAAGCGATGACAAAACTTGTCTTAGTGTTTCTTCCTCTATAAGCTTGTCCACTATTTTTTCAGGGGTAGGATCTTCGTTTATCATTATGCTTTGGTCTAACGAATAACCTGCATTATCCAAATGACTGTGCCGGGCTCCGATCAGAAATCCCAGATATGCAGCAGGACCTGTGTGATATCCTGCCATTTCATTTTTTCCGAATGCCATTGAAAAATCCTTGCCTCCATATTTGGACGAAGCAAAATCAACGCCTTTGGCAATTGCTTTATAAAATTCGGTTGGTTGAGTTATTATTCGTTTTACCATTTTTCTATACATCGCTGCATTTCCCCACTGTGGCTTAATTCCATCAGTTTCCTTCAACGAAATATTTTTTTTCTCAAACATTTCTGTTGCCCATGCGAGTACAACCCCCGTGGTCATAGCATCTATGCAAAATACTTCAACAGTGTCAATGAGAGTCAAACATTCTTCTGCGCTTTTAATACCAAGCATACTGCCTAACGCGTACAAAAGCTCGTAATCATAAGCTATCATGGATGTTTTATAGAAATAATGCTCTTCCAGATATGGCTCCCTAAGCGCTGCAAGATGTATGCATCCCGTGGGACAATGAGCACATGCTACGCGACGACCTAAATAATTTTTAGCAATATTTTCTCCTGAAATAGATGATGCTTCGGCAAAACTTGATGTTTGCAAATTTTTAGTAGGCAAAGCTTCCAGAGTATTTAAAGGAAGAACATTTCCAGAAGTACCCAGATCATGGTATTTCTTCATTATGGTAGAAGATACGGCTTTATCGTAAATTTCTTTATACAATTTTAAATAAGCTTTTTTATCAATCACAGGAATAGATTCTTTTCCTGATAT
>JAAXXA010000589.1 GCA_013334735.1 Bacteroidota bacterium | reverse complement strand
CCGATCTTGTTGCTCATGATAGTCATAACATTATTGCTGTTGGCTCGGATGATGAAAGCATTGTTAAAGCCGTAAATTTAATTATTGAGAATAAAGGCGGTGTTTCTGTTGCAAATAAAAACATTTCGAGCATCCTTTCTCTGCCCGTTGCAGGTCTTATGTCGGTTGAAGACGGCTATCTTGTAGCAGATAAATACGAAAGTATAAATAAGCAGGTTAAAAAAATAGGCAGCAATTTAACAGCTCCGTTTATGACATTATCATTCATGGCATTATTAGTTATTCCTGAAATAAAACTTAGCGATAAAGGCTTATTTGACGGTTTGAAATTTGAATTCACATCTTTGTTTAAAAAATAAATCTTTAATATTTGTTTTTTAATGTTAATTATTTATACATTTGCCATATAAAAAATAAAAACATGACAAAATTCAAACTAGATATCTTGAAATTTGATGATATCGCGAGTAAAATAAAAGCATTAGCTCACCCAATGAGAGTTGCGATTGTTTCGTTGCTTGAATCAGAAACGAAATTAAATGTTACCGAGATATCTCATAAAATAAAAATTGCGCAAACAACAACATCTCATCACCTTAATATTTTAAAAAATAAAGGTTTATTGATATCAAAAAGGGAGGGAAAAGAAACTTTCTATTCTTTAAAAAGTGAATCACTTGCCAAAATCATTGAATGTATTATGAAATGTACAGGATGATACTTTTTATATAATTTATTATTTTACAATTATCTTCTTTATAATACCGGCGCTTTTTGTAGTAAGTTTACAAAAATAAATACCAGTACGTAGTTTTGACAAATCAGTTGTTATTGTATAAATTCCTTTTGGCTGATTTCTATTTACAATACTTTTAACCTCTTGTCCTAAAGAATTAAAAATAATAATAGAAACCGGCGAATCATCATTAATTGTATAAGAAAAGACAGTGTTATTATCGATGGGAATAGGATATATTTCAAATGATGATATAGGTGAAGTTGATTCATCTACAGAAGAAATAAACTGAACAGCCGGAAATATAATATTGTCAATCCATGCTAAATCGTCTCCCCCTATGGTTGATTCGTCTTTTTCATAAGTCCATTTAACTGTATGAATTCCTGCAGTTACAGGGAATACGCTTCTCGACCATGCATTTTGTCCACTCCATTCTCTTTGTAAATTTCCGTCAATATAAAACTTTAGAAAATCAAAATCCTCTTCAGAAGATACTTTTTTGTAAAAAGAAATAGAATCATCTATAAGAACATTAAGCGAAATACTTAATTCTGATGTTTCCGAATCGGGAATTTTTCCTGATTTTGCAGAATAAATACCATCAAAAGGATTAACATTTGTAATAGTCCAAACAGCCGCACCTCCTAATACCCATGGATATTTAGTAAAATTATTTGTTTCCCAGTCTTCCTCAACAATTCCAATAATAGTATGAATGGATTTTTGAGCAGAGTAAGTTCCCGATATTAACATATTGTTAAAAGTAGCAAAACTCCCGATAACAGCTGAAGAGTTTACGGTAATATTAAAAGATGCAGAAGCTGTTCCTCCCCCAGATATTAATGTTCCTAAATCAGCAGAAGCAGAATTTATAGTAATATAGCTATCAAGAGATGAAATTGCACTGATAGTATTTGCCGCATCAGCATGACCTGTATTTGAACATGAAATAATAATATCGGCTGTTTCTCCGGGATCAAGTCTGCCGTTATTATTTCCCGAAGCATCGTTAATAGTGAAGTTACCTATTGTAAGTACAGGGGCATTCAGGGTGATATTAAAAGTTCCCACCCATGTATTGCTATTGTTATCAGTAATAGTGAGTGTAAAAGCAGCTATATGCTGATCAGGAACAGAATCATTTACCGTAAAAGCATAAACATTATTCTGTGAAGAAATAGCTCCGTTATTAATATCACCCCAGTTTTCAGTATTATCAGTTATAGTTACATAAGTATCCGTTGTTGAAAGAGTGGCAGATACCGAGTTTGCTGTATCAGAACCTACATTTTGAAGTGAAATATCCAAAGTATAATTTTCCCCGAAATCAGCTTTTTCTTCATCATTTCCCAAAGCATCATGTAATTGTTTACTATTAAAAACTACATAAGGTCCTGTTGGATTAGCAACCACAACAGTACTAATAAATGGAGATCTGTTTTGTTTGGTTGCAACAACATTTGCGGTACCTGGAGTTTCAAAAGGGGTTATGGTAATATTTGCAACACCAAGATTGTCGGCAATTGCAGCGCCATAAAGAATGTTTTCCATTGAAACAGCAACATATGCGTAAGGTTCGGTATTTACGGTAAATGTTGTTGAACCTAAAGGAATTATAGGAATATAAGTTGCATTAAGTACGGGTGGAACGCCAAAATATACCATTAAAGATGGGTCGCCCATAAGATGATAAATTTCCCAATAATACTCTGTTTCACTTGAGCCTGATTGAGTAACTGCCAGATTACCTGCAAAAATCATCTGATCCTGAGTTGCATACCAATCTCCAAAATCTTCTCCGTGATCATGAAATATTCTATCGTAAGAACCGAGTAAACCG
>JAAXXA010000588.1 GCA_013334735.1 Bacteroidota bacterium | reverse complement strand
TCTCGCTGTTAATAATGTCTGCTTTAAAAATACCTTGTGAAAATATTATTTTCGGAGCAATAACTATTAATGACACCAAAACCAGTAAGGAGAAAAGGTTAGATTTTAACCTTAAAGCGAGCGTCAGCATGATGAACAGGTTTGATATAAATAACCGGTAATTACTTTATGGGTTAAATATAAATATTTTTCCTGAAAATAAAAAATTTTTAATGAAATAGATATGGTATAGATAGATTTTGAATCTGCTTTTATTTTTTATTTTCATGATATTTTGCTGCAGTAAATTAATTGTTTTTAAAAAGCTTTAGACGTGCAGCGTAAATTCTGATGTGTGTTTACACTCAGCCCATTCGGGTCAGTATTAAAAAAACAACGATTTAACCCACATTGCAGCCTTAGCCCCCTTATTTTAATATTTTTCTGTTCATAACCCCTATATTTATTAACAAAACCAGAATTTCAAAAAAAAGGACATTGAAAATCAATAGGCTCCTATTGTAAAATCAAATGTAGTGCTACCTCGAGGCTTGACAAGCGTAAAAAGACAGGCTATCTTTGTTGCATGTTCATCAAGCTATTTTCAAAATATAATAAAACAACCAAGCAGCGCTATACAATATACAGCCTGTATGAAAGCTATCGTCATTTAGGCAGGGTTTGTCAGCGTTCAGTTATATGTTTAGGAAAGTTGGACGAATTAGAAACAGAAGAACAAAAAAAGCAATTAGCATTACGCATAGAAGAATTGATAAAACATGGAGGGCATATATTTCCAATAGGTATTATAGATTCCAAAGTTGAATTATTAGCGCAGTATTATTACAATGAGATAAAACGTCGAAGACGCTACGATACAGACAAACAACAACATGGCGATTGGGTTACAGTAGATATGACTACGTTAAAAAATAAAGATGCCAGAGAAATAGGCGCAGAATGGATGTGTAAGCAAGCTTTAGACCAGCTGGGCATATATGATTTTTTGAAATCACACAAGTGGGACGATGAAAAAATATCTATTGCTGCAACTCATATTATCAGTAGAGCAGTATATCCGGCTTCAGAATTAAAGACTGTATCATTTATAAAAGAAAATTCAGCAATAAGTGAAATTACAGGTATTGATTGCAACAAACTCACAAAAGATACGCTGTACAGCATTTCTCATAAATTATATTCTGAAAAAGATTCGTTAGAGCAACATTTATCAAAGCAAACAAATGAATTATTTGACCTGGAAGATAAACTTATTTTATATGACTTGACCAATACTTATTTTGAGGGCAGGATGCAAGGCAGTAAAAAGGCTAAATTTGGAAGAAGTAAAGAAAAGCGAAGCGATGCAAGAATCATTGTTTTAGCTGTTGTTGTAAATAGTGAAGGGTTTTTAAAATATTCAAACATTTTTGAAGGGAATATGACCGATTGCAAAACACTTGAAATGGTCATATTACATCTTAGCCAGCAAACGTCTTTTACTTCCCGAAAACCAATAATAGTTATTGATGCAGGAATAGGAACAGATGAAAACATTGCCATGCTGAAAAGTAAAGGATATGATTATATGAGTGTGGCTCGTTCAGGTCTGAAAGAATACTATGCAGATGTTGAAAGTAAGCCAGTACAGATAAAAGATAAAAGAAAACAACCCATAGAGCTTTTAAAAGTAAGAACCGATAAAAATGATGATCAGTATTTGTGGGTAAAAAGTGAAGCCAAAGCATTGAAAGAACAAAGCATGAATGGATTGTTATCACAGCGCTTTGAAGAACGAATTGAAAATATCAGAGCGGGAATATTGAAAAAAGGAGGTGTGAAAAAAATTGAAAAAGTGTATGAAAGATTAGGGCGTTTAAAAGAAAAATATCCATCGGTGCATAAATATTACGATGTAACAATAGCCGATAATGGAAAAGGACTCGCAACAGCAATAACATACAAGCACAAAGCAGGCATAGATACTGATAAAAAAGCTGGTATTTATTTTTTACGAACATCGTTGAAAGGTACCGATGAAACAACTCTCTGGACAATATATAACACCATTCGGGAAATAGAATATACATTCAGGGTTTTAAAGACAGATCTTGATTTACGACCGATTTATCATAAAACAGATGAAGCCTCTATGGCGCATCTTCACTTGGGAATACTTGCATATTGGCTTGTCAATACAGTGCGTTATCAGCTAAAACAAAAAGGGTACAACCATGATTGGAGGGAAATTATCCGAATAATGAATACACAGAAATGCGTTACAACAAGCATTGAGAATATCAATAATGAAATAATATCAGTACGTCAGTGTACAGAACCAACAGCTAAAGTTAAAGAAATTTACGACTTGTTAAATTATAAATATGCGCCATTTGTAAGAAAAAAATCTGTAGTGCTACCTGCCGAAACTTTTAAAAATGAAAGCGCATAAAATCAGAAGCTTACATTCCTAAAGCTGCAATGTGGGTTAATAAGTTCTATTTATTGTTTCGACACAAATTCATAAGCTGCTCAATAACTGGCTCAATCCATATGTTATTCCATGAATGCTCTGATTTTAAATTATTAATATAGACAACCCC
>JAAXXA010000587.1 GCA_013334735.1 Bacteroidota bacterium | reverse complement strand
TCTCTCTTGCTTATTGTTTCTCATATTACTGAATGGTTATTGAAATTATTACACTCAAAAATCAACGCACTAAACATCTAATTTACTTACACTTAACACTGTTTTATTTTTACAAATTTCATAAAAAACATTCATACTCGTTTCAATAATATCATCAGGGAAATCATATTCTGAAGTATGAAGCTGTGGGTGATCGATACCGGCGCCAACTCCAAACATTGCCCCACAATACCGTGAAGTAAACTGTCCAAAATCTTCAGACCAACGAAAAGGTTCATTCAAATATTTTTTTACAAGCCCTGATTTATCAGCTATTTCAGATATAACCCTTAAAGCATCGGGATTATTGGATGTTGCCTCAAATTCATCAGTCCATTCAATAACAATATTTAATTCGTGTAAAACGGCTGTTTCTCTAACGATGAGTTCGGCTTCGTAACAAAGTTTTTTCATATTATCGTTATCAAAACTTCTTAAAGTAGCGCAAATTTCGGCTTCACCGGGAGCTGTTCCAAATACTTTATCACCTAGCTTTGCATAAACAATTGTAAGAAGTACAAAATTATCAAAACGTTCGGAGTCGGCTATCAGGCTGTCTAAACTCCGGATTATTTCGGACATTGCAATAGCAGGATTTTTTCCATACTCAGGATAAGCAGCATGCGCCTGCTTTCCCGCAATTTTAATAATCATTCCTTTTGAAGCGGAAGCAAAATTTTTAGATGTAAGCACTATTTGATTTTTTTCGAATCCCGGCAAATTGTGCATTGCAAAAATATAATCAGGTAAAATCTGTTTAAAAAACTCATCTTCTATAATCTTTTTGGCGCCTTTACCGGTTTCTTCGGCGGGTTGAAAAAGCAAAACAATTTTTCCGTTTAAAGGTAACGATTCGTTAAGCAAACATGCCAGTCCGCATAATATTGCAGCATGTCCATCATGACCGCATTTGTGAGAAACACCTTTATTGACTGATGAATATTGAGCAAAAGATATGTTTTCTGTTATAGGCAGCGCATCAATATCTGCCCGAAACATTATTGTATTTCCGGGGTTTTTGCTGTCAAAAATTACTGCAAGACCTGTTGTTCCTATATTTTGTATTACACCATCAGGCGCGTTTGTTTTAATAAAACCAGATATTAATTCGCGTGTTCGGAACTCCATTTCCGACAATTCCGCATTTTTATGCAGTTTTTTTCTAAGCACGACAAGCTTATCAATTAATACCTGAATGTTTTTTAAGCTCATAGTATTTTAATACTTTTGTAAAAGACAAATATAATTAATAAAACATTATTTTTGACTTTCTAACTTTATAAACTTTTTAACTTTTAACTTTATACTTTCTAAAAATATGCTCTATCCATTAAAATTCAAACCCATTTTTAAAGAAAAAATCTGGGGTGGAAATAAAATAAAAACTCTTTTCGGAAAAGATTTTCAGCCCTTAAAAAATTGTGGTGAAAGTTGGGAAATATCAGGCGTGGAAGGCAATTTGTCGGTTGTTGAAAATGGTTTTTTGGCTGGAAACGATTTAAGCGAACTACTTGAAATTTATATGGGTGAACTGGTAGGCGAAAAAGTTTTTGAAAAATTTGGTTTACAATTTCCTATTCTGGTAAAATTTATTGATTCCGCCGAATGGCTTTCAGTTCAGGTTCATCCTGATAATACGCTTGCACAAAAAATTTATGGTACGGAGGGTAAAACAGAAATGTGGTATATAATGCAAGCCGATGAAAACGCACAACTGATAAGCGGTTTCAATAAAAAAATTGATGAAAAGATTTTTCTTGAGAACTTAAATAACAATAAACTTAAAGACATACTTAATTTTGAAAAAGTAGAGGAAGGCGATGTGTTTTACATACCAGCCGGCAGAATTCATGCAATAGGTCCGGGCGTATGTTTGGCCGAAATACAACAAACATCTGATATTACTTATAGGATTTACGACTGGGATCGCGTTGACAAAAATGGTACATCGCGCGAACTGCACACAGAACAAGCGCTTGCGGCTATTGATTATAAATATTACGAAAATTACAAATCGGATAATGCTTTTATTGTAAATCACAGCAGCAATATTGTAAAATCTCCTTATTTCACGACAAATATTATCGCCATTGATAAACCAATGCACCGCGATTACTATGATGTAGATTCTTTTGTTATTTATATGTGTACCGAAGGCGCTTTTACAATTGAATACGAAAATCAGAAAGAGTATATTAAAAAAGGCGAAACTGTTCTTATACCTGCAGAGCTTACTATTCTAAACCTTGTTCCCGATTCTAAAGCAAAACTTTTAGAGATTTTTATTGAGGAAGTGTAGTTACTAAATGGCACCTCTAAAAACTAATTTTCCACCTTTTGTCATTTCGAACGTAGGGAGAAATCTATTAGATAATCAATGCTTTAGATATCTCACTTTGTTCGATATGACAACTCGAACAGAGTTTTTAGAGATACCCTAAATACATTGAAATCGTATAAATTTAACATTTTATTATTCATTATAATTTTGGGCTAGAGCCCTCTTTTTCCACTCTTTTATTAACCACGCTCTATGCTTCAACTG
>JAAXXA010000586.1 GCA_013334735.1 Bacteroidota bacterium | reverse complement strand
AATTTATACTTTTGTAAAAATTTTATTATATAAAATACTATAAGATATTTTTTTTAGAATAACAGGAGTGATTTTAAAAATGAATCATTTCCTCAACGCTACAATCTGCTCTTCCATTACTTTTATCTTTGCTTCTGCATCTGCTTGTTTCTTGCGTTCCGCATCCACGATCTCAGCTTTTGCATTAGCAACAAAATTTACATTACTTAGCTTTTTTATTACCGATTGCAGAAAACCTTTGGTGTAATTTATTTCTTCGATGAGTTTTTTAATTTCTTCTTCTACATTTATATTGCTGCTTAAAGGTATATAAAATTCTGTATTTCTAACCACAAATGTAAATGCGCCATCAACTTTTTCAATTACATAATCAAGAGATTCAATATTACAGAGTTTACAAAGCAATTCGTCAAAAGTAATATCAGGCTGTTCTTTATAATTTTTCTTTACATAAAGTTTAATTGCTTCCTTGTTCGGGATATTTTTTTGCGCTCTCACATTCCTAACTTCCATAATTACATCTTTTGCATTATTAAATTTTTCGATAATGCTTTTGTTTACGCTTCCTGCAGAAGGAAGTGAAGCAACAAGTATGCAATCTTTTTCTTTACGTTCGCTGATTAAATGATATAATTCTTCAGTAATAAAAGGCATAAACGGATGCAACAACTTTAAAAGTTTTTCAAAAATTTCAGTAGTCGTTTCAATAGTTGCTTTATCAATAGGTTCCTGATAGGTAGGTTTGATCATTTCCAGATACCATGAACAGAAATCGTCCCATACTAATTTATATACACTCATCAAAGCATCGGAAACTCTATATTTATCGAAGTGATCGTTAATAATTGCAATTTCCTCATTCATTTTTGCATTAAACCATTCTATCGCAATACAGTTTGCAGCAGGTTGTTTGAGGTTATTGTCAATTTCCCAACCTTTTATTAAACGGAAAGCATTCCATATTTTATTGCAGAAATTACGTCCCTGTTCGCATAAAGTTTCATCAAAAGGCAGGTCGTTACCGGCAGGAGAACAGAACAACATCCCAATTCGTACGCCATCGGCGCTGTATTTTTCCATCAACTCAATAGGATCAGGAGAATTACCAAGCGATTTGGACATTTTCCTGCCAAGCTTATCTCTTACAATACCTGTTAAATAAACATTTTTAAATGGAATATCGTTTCTGTATTCCAGCCCTGCCATTATCATACGCGCTACCCAAAAGAAAAGAATTTCGGGCGCTGTAATTAAATCGTTGGTAGGATAGTAATATTTTATATCAGGATTTTCGGGATTACGAATACCATCGAAAACCGATACAGGCCAGAGCCATGAAGAGAACCAGGTATCCAGAACATCTTCATCCTGCCTCAGATCTTCTAATTTTAAATCGGTGTAACTATATTTTTCTTTCGCTATTTTTAAAGCTTCTTCCAGCGACATAGCTGCTACAATCTCTCCGTTAGGCAGATAATACGCGGGTATTCTATGCCCCCACCAAAGCTGACGGGAGATACACCAGTCCTTTACATTTTCCATCCAGTGCCTGTAAGTATTCTTGAATTTTGCAGGATAGAATTTAATAGTGTCGTCCATTACCACATCTAAAGCGGGCTTGGCAAGTTCGGACATTTTCATAAACCACTGCATTGAAAGTTTAGGTTCTATCACTTCATCGGTTCTTTCAGAGCAACCAATTTTGTTTATTATCTCCTCTGTTTTTACTAAAAAGCCTTTATCTGTAAGAATATCAACTATTTTTTTTCTGGCTTTAAATCGTTCCTCTCCTATTAATATTTCGGCTTTTTCGTTTAAAGTGCCGTTATCGTTGAAAATATCAATGGTTTTTAATTTGTGTTTTATGCCAAGGTTGTAGTCGTTTATATCGTGAGCAGGAGTAACTTTAAGAGCGCCCGTACCAAATTCGCGTTCTACATATTCATCATAAATAATAGGAATAGAGCGATTGATAAGAGGTACTAATGCTTTTTTTCCTTTGAAGTTTTTATATCTTTCGTCTTCGGGATGAACACAAATTGCAGTATCGCCTAATATTGTTTCCGGTCGGGTAGTAGCAATAGTGATCCATTCGTCAGTTGTACCTTCAATTTGATAGCGTACGTGATACAATTTAGAATTTACTTCTTTGTAAATTACTTCTTCATCCGAAACAGCGGTAAGAGCTTTGGGATCCCAGTTTACCATGCGAACTCCGCGATAAATGAGATCTTTGTTAAACATATCAATAAAAACCAGCAACACTGATTCGGATAATACTTCATCCATTGTAAATCTTGTCCGTTCCCAATCGCATGAAGCGCCTAACTTTTTCAGTTGTTCTAAAATTATTCCGCCATGTTTATTAGTCCAATCCCATGCGTGTTTAAGAAACTCATCGCGTGTAATATCTTTTTTGCTTATCCCTTCATCTTTAAGTTTAGCAACAACTCTTGCTTCAGTAGCAATAGAAGCATGATCAGTACCCGGGAGCCATAAGGCATTTTTTCCCTGCATACGCGCACGACGTACAAATATATCCTGAATGCTGTTATTAAGCATGTGCCCCATGTGTAAAACGCCAGTAAC
>JAAXXA010000075.1 GCA_013334735.1 Bacteroidota bacterium | reverse complement strand
GTAAATGTAAAGGAACGATCGGCAGCCAAAGTAATTTCCTGCACATTGCTGTTATTCCAGTCAACTGTGGCAAGAGTGAGCGTTGTAAATGTTCCATCGGCAGAATATCCTGTACCTACGCTGTTTGTGGCGTAACCTCTATAATAAATAATAGTACCCTGTGAAAATCCTGTTCTTGCTTGTGTAAACACTCCTGTGGTTGTGCCACCCTCAGCAACACAATTGGTTGTTGGGCTGGCAGAAGTTCCCCAACAAGTTCCTCTAGCTGTGATTGCAGTACCTCCATTAGAAGTTACGTTAGCTCCTAATATGGCACTATTGTTTGTAATTGAAGTGGCGGTGGGAGTTGTAACTGTTGGAATACTAAGAGTTGTAAAAGTAACCTCATTTCCATAGCTTATTCCAATAGAGTTAATTACATAAGCCTTCACGTAATAAAGAGTTCCGGTAGTTAAACCGGTCATAGCAGCAGTAAAAGCGCCTGTGGTTCCCGACGAAATTGCTTTGTTGTTAGCTGTAGTAGGGCTTGTTGAAGTATTCCAACAAACACCACGTTCAGTTATAGCCGCTCCGCCATCTGCGGTTACATTTCCATTACCCGTGGCGGTTGTTGCTGCAATAATACTGACTGCTTGTGTTGTAACGGTGGCGGTTGTGGCAAATGGATAAGCTAAACCATTCCCCGAATTATAAAGACAAGTTACTTCTGCTGCAGTTAAGGTACGAGACCAAATACCGACCTCATCTATAATTCCATTTACGTTTGAAGATGTTGAACCAGCGCCACCGATTTTAAGGTCGTTTGTATTGACATTGTTACCGCCGATACCATAGGTGCCTGTCTGCTCGGTTTGTTGCGTACCGTTGATATACCAGTTGTGCTTTTTCGTGGTGTTGTTGAACGTGCAGACGAGGTGGTACCACACGCTAGTTGAGGGTATCCACGCGAATTCCTTATGATCCCCATTTGGATAGTTATATAACACCATTCGGAGGTAGTAGTTACTATCACCGTTCGGTTTTTGCAATGCGATATAGTAACCGTCGTCGCCGTTCGTCGTCCAACGACTCGCATCGTGCCACGCGAAAATTATTTGAGAATCATCAACGGGGAGTGATGTGAACTTCACCCAAAACTGCATACTGAAATCGCTCGCCGCGAGGTTCACACCTATCGGTGATACTTTCTTGAAATATGAAACTGTTGCCGCAACAAGCGTTGCGCTATTGTTTATTTTTCCTGCGCTATAAGTTACGCCAATGTTTGCGAGAGTGTTACTCCCTTTTGAATCAGCAGCATCTCCGCTTGATTCATCAAGTTTCCAATATGAAACCAGTCCAGTATTAAGGGTAGGCTGGGCGGAACAGAAGATAGAAGGCATTACACAGCAGGTTATAAGAAATATGCCTGTGATTGCTTTGCTTATTACTTTAGTTTTAATTTGGTTTATCTGAGTTTTCATAATTGTTAGTTTTTAATTGCTAATTAGGCATCAAAATAAAGAATATAATAAGTTAATTATTTCGCATTTAATATCGGTGCATACCCAAAATAATTGGTTCCGTCATAAAAAAATCTCACAATGCCAATGGCATAAGCTTCTGTGCTTAACGTGGGAGCTATACCGTCATCCCACTTCACATTTGCCGGCCAGGAAACTGTCCTTCCGCCAGTGCCATCCTGCTTTATGATGATGCTATAAACACCGCCACTCTTGCCGTTAGCAAATGTAAAGGAACGATCTTCAGCCAATGTAATTTCCTGTACATTGCTGTTGTTCCAATCCACTATGGCGGGTGAGGGTGAGGAAGTGGTAAAATTTCCATCTGCAGAATAGCCCGTACCTATAATGTTTGTAGCATATCCTCTGTAATAGACGAATGTACCCGAATGCAGTCCCGTTCTTGCATGGGTAAACACACCTGTAGTTGTTCCGCCCTCGGCAACACAATTCGTTGTCGGACTGGCCGAAGTTCCCCAACAAGTTCCTCTCGTTATGATGGCAGCTCCGCCATCAGAAGTTACATTAGCCCCCAATACTGCGCTACTACTGGTAATTGAGGTTACTGTAGGGCTAATAACAGTTGGAATAACAGGAGAGGTGTATGTAACACTTAAATAGGGACTTTGATTTATACCTCCTTCGTTCGAACTAATCATAAGTCGGTTGAAAGTTTCATTTCCTCCTGCATACGCGTTATTAGTTACATCGTGTCCTTCTCTAAAACCTAATAATGTCCATCCACTATTAGAAATCCATCCTTTACCCGTAGCGTTCAAAGGAAAGGATTTATAACCTGAAGTAAAAGATTGATTTAACAGATACCTATCGCTGGTATTTATTCCTTCTGTAGGATTATTTATTGCTCCACAAGCATCATAATCACCATTTACTAAAGTGGCAGGACTTGTCTGTGAAGATTGAACAACAGTCATATAAGCTTCGTCATCCAGATCGGGACTTCCATAATTCTGCCCTTGAGCATAAAGATAAAGAACAGACGCGCTTATTACCGCGGCATCAGGTAAACTTGAAGTATTTATTGGTAAGAAAACTCTGAAAATTCTGAAACTGCCATCCCATTTGCCAACACCAGTATAAATATAATTAGCATTTGTAACATCAATGTCCTCTCCATCTGCGGTATTGTGAGTAGTATTCCAATCAGATGATGAATAACGATATACGCAACCATCGCCGGCACCTGTATAAAATCTGGCAGTTAAAGCACCGGTCGTCATACCGATCGTAGCCGATTCGGTGGACCAAGCGCCCCATGTTGAACCATAGAATTGTATCCTCCAAATATAGTTCGTTCCGAATTGTAAAAGGGTTGATCCACCGTAGAATATGTCCGGACAGCGTGCAGCATCGGCAGTCGAGGTCATATTTGCTCCTACGCTTCCTGAATCCCAAATAGGGGAAGCGAACCCTGCATCAGAAGAGAGAGTGAGTTGAATCCTATACTTGGTTACAGCCTCCCCGTTATTGTTAATGGCGGAGAAAAATGGCGTGGAGTAAGCGAAGTTAGTAGGGTTAGCGGAGCCTGACTGGGCGCTCGGGTAGCCGACATAGAGAGTAGCGGGGGGAATTGGAACGGTATAAGTAACGCTTAAATACGGTCTTTTGTATGTATCAATAGTATATTCCCTTGAAGCGAAATATGTATAATCATAATTAGCGCCACTGCCAGTTTCCTGCGAATCTTTAATCAACAAATTCGCATTATCCCCCCAGTTAAGTGAAAGCGGATTGGTTGCATCACCACCCACTATGGCGATAGGAGTTTCCCAGCCTGGCGTTCCATAATTGCAACTTGCGCCCCTCATTGTAAAATGGTTAATAATCGTTGAAGAATAATCTCCTCCCGCCGTCGTCCAGCTATTTGTTCCGTCATATTTATTCCAGGTTACTCCCGCTTCTGTCCATCCTGTTTGTGTAATCTGATGAACATTTAATACTCCGCCGGATGCGCCACATATATATCCACCGGGTAGAGAATATATGTTTAAAGTTACTCCGCTAATGGTCCCAGTGCCAGAAGGTAAAGTAAATTTCATTATAGGTCTGCCGGTCCAACCGTTAGCAGGAGCGTATGATTGTAAATGTATTGTTGTTTCAGAACCATTGTTATTGTTTTGTCCTGATGAACTTTGAATATAACTATCTGCGTTAGGATAAAATCTGGCAGTTAAAGCGCCGGTCTTCATCCCGATCGTAGCCGACTCTGTGGACCAAGCGCTCCATGTTGTTCCATAGAATTTTATTCTCCAGATATAGTTGGTTCCGGGTTGCAGCAGGGTTGAGCCACCGTAGAAAATATCCGGGCAGCGGACACCGTTTGCAGTCGAGGTCATATTTACTCCTCCACTGCCTGAATCCCAAACAGGAGAAGCAAAACCAGCGTCGGAAGAGAGAGTTATTTGAATACGATACTTGGTTACAGCCTCCCCGTTATTGTTAATTGCGGAGAAGAATGGCGTGGAGTAAGCGAAGTTAGTAGGGTTAGCGGATCCTGACTGAGCGCTCGAAGAACCGACGTAAAGTGTAGTTGGTACTCCGGCTATTGCATAATGACAAATTCCTAATAATGCGACAAACAACATATAAATGTTTTTCGTTTTCATAATTTTATTTATTTTTGTTACATAAACACAAAATAACAATTTGAATTAAATATAAAATTAGACAAATATATTTATTAAATTTCAATTAAACAAATATTTTAAATCATTTTTAAATATCACTTCACAGATTCTAAGGACATTAGCCTTTGGCGCTTTTTCTAAAGTAATTTTTTTTAAATTAATAAATAAATTTAGAAACTGTTTTGATTTTTTTAATTTATGAAACGACTGACTTATGAGGTCAATCCGCCACGGCGGAGAGCCTATTCTCCAGAAACATTAGTTGAGGGAGAATCGTGTCGAAGTCGACCGAATAGCCACTCTTCGACACGTCCCGAAAAGGGGACGGCTCTGAGTGACTATTATGATTAATATTAAAAAATGAATAAAATATAAATTCAAAATAGTTTCTTACTGTTTATTTTTTATAACTTGCAACAAAATCATTTTATATGTGTTTTTCTGCCGGAGCAAGTTTTGGAGCAAGCGCTGTACTTTGCGTTGTAGGAGTTGTCGCAATTAAAAAAACAAAAACGCCTAAAGCTGTTTTGTTTGCAGTAATTCCATTATTTTTTTCTTTTCAACAATTCACAGAAGGCTTTATATGGCTCACGTTAACAAATCCTGATTATGTTTTTTTGCAAAAAATACCTTTGTATATATTTCTGATTTTCGCATTAGTAATCTGGCCTACATTGGTGCCACTATCAATTATGCTTCTTGAAAAAAATGCTACGCGCAAAAAGCTATTATCAATATTATTCGGAATGGGAATATTATTGTCGGTAGTTATGACAGATACTTTGCTGTTTCATCATGTTTCGGTTAATATACTGTCATTTCACATACATTATATTGTTAATTATCCTGTTGATATACCACAGTCAAAGAACATATTCTATTTTATTCCGTCAGTTCTTCCCTATTTTGTTTCAAGTGTTAGAAAGATGAAACTATTTGGTTTCATAATAATATTATCATTTATTGTTTCAAATATTTTTTTTAAAGAGAACGTTGTTTCTGTATGGTGCTTTTTTGCAGCAATAATAAGCGTTATAATCCTTGCAATAATAATCGGAATAAACAAAACTCCCAATCCTATAGAAGATTCTGTTTAACTATACTGCAACAACCACTTCATCTCGTCTCCGTCCAATATTCGTTTTACTTGGCAACCCGAATATAATTTTAGAGATGTTCTATAAATTATCACTGTTGTCCGGTAAAAACATTTAAATATATTATGAATGTTATTATTTACAATGAATATCTTAATATTTCGCCACCTACGGGGCTTACTTTTCTAATTTATTTTTTTTCTACAAATATTCCGCCTCTAACGAGGCTAAAAAAAGTACCGTAAAGCCTGTCCCGATAGCGAAGCGTATCGGGATACGTAATATTTGTAAAACAAACAATTACAAAAAATCAAAGTGCCGTAGGTACGAAATATTAAAACAAGAAAAATTGTCGGACAATAATGATAAATTATTCATGTAATTATATTCTTAATTATCATTATTTTTGTATAATGTAATATTATATAAAATGAATATAAAGTTAATATCTTCATTTCTTGAAGAACTGAAAAATAATAACAACAGAGAATGGTTTCAACAAAACAAATTTCGTTATGATGAAGCAAAAGCAGAATTTGAAGCTTTTACAAACATTCTTATTGTTGATATATCAAAATTTGATAACGAAATTAAAAATATCAGTAGTAAAGACTGCTTGTTTAGAATTTACAACGACATCCGATTTGCGAAAAATAAACCACCTTATAAATCTAATTTCGGCGCCCACATATCAAAAAACGGGAAAAATAGTGGTAATTCCGGTTATTACCTGCATATTGAACCCGATAATTGTTTTCTGGCAGGAGGAATTTATATGCCTATGCCCGATAAATTAAAGCTTATCCGTCAGGAAATATATTATAATATTGAAGAATTTAATTCGATACTTTCAGAGAATAAATTTAAAAAATATTTCAACGAAATTGACGGAGAAAAATTGAAAAGAGTTCCTAAAGACTTTCCAGCCGATTTTGCAGGTTCGGAATTATTAAAGTATAAGAGCTACACTGCTTTATATAGTATTCCAAATAAAAAGATATTTTCTGCTGATTTAAAAGATACAATACTCGAAATTTTTGAAACAATGGCACCGCTTAATCATTTTATAAACAGAGCTTTATATAGTTCAATCGAATAATGTTAAGTGCAAACCCAAATTACACAACAATTTTTTAAAATTGAACTTTGAAAATTTATTTGCTAAACAACACTATTTTATTTATTTTTACGTTGATTTTGTGTTATTAAACTAATCAAATAAAAAAACACAATGATTAAAAGAATTATCCGAATTAGTTGTTTGATTTTGTTATCATTAAATCTCTTTGCGCAAGCTCCGAAATACAGCAATGAATTTCTTTCAATTGGCATAGGCGCCAGAGCTTTGGGAATGTCAAATTCAAATATTGCTATTGTTGATGATGTAACTTCAGGATATTGGAACCCTTCGGGCTTAAACCATATTAAATCCAATATTCAGATTGGGCTTATGCACTCTGAATATTTCGCGGGAATAGCTAAGTACGATTATGCTGCAATTGCTTCAAGAATTGACGAAAATAGTGTCGCCGGTATTTCTTTTATACGTTTTGGAGTGGATGATATTCCAAATACCACAGAGCTTATAGATGCAGAAGGAAATATTGATTACTCCCGTATCACCACTTTTTCGGCAGCGGATTATGCTGTACTTTTTTCTTATGCGAAAACTTTTAGTAATAAGAAATTAAGAACAGGCGCCAATGTTAAAATTGTACACAGGCAAGTGGGGGATTTCGGAAAAGCATGGGGTTTCGGAATTGATGTAGGCGCTCAATACGATTTAAACAAATGGACATTCGGCGTTATGGGAAGAGATATTACGTCCACTTTTAATGCATGGAGTTTTAATCTTTCCGACAGAATGAAAGAAGTTTTCACTCTAACAGGAAACGAAATTCCAAAAAGTTCATTAGAAATAACTTTACCTAAACTTATTCTTTCATCAAGCCGGAAATTCAACCTTTCCGAAAATTTTTCCATTCTTGCTGATATTGATGTTGATATAACTTTCGATGGAAAAAGAAATGTGCTTATTAAAAGTAATCCTGTAAGTGCCGATCCTCATATTGGCGCTGAACTTTCATTCAAAAATTTTATTTTCCTAAGAGGAGGATTTGGTAATATTCAAAATGAAACTGATATTGTTGGAAAAAAAATAAAAACTTTTCAACCCAATATAGGTATTGGAATTAATATAAAAGATTATTTTTCTGTTGATTATGCTTTAACGGATATTGGAGATAAATCTATAGCTTTGTATTCAAATGTTTTTTCATTAAAATTCAGTATTAATAAAAAAGGATAATAAGAAAGAAAGTGCCTAAAGTGCCTTGAGTTTGGAGAGCCTAAAGTACTTGGACATGAGTTAAAAAGTAAGACAAAAAATAAATTTTTAAAAAGTAAAACAATAATTACTTATCATACTAAACTTTAGGCACTCTAAGTACTCCAAACTTTAGGCACTTATATATTATTGTTTTATAACTGTAGTTGTTGAATGCAGATTTTTATCATGAAAAGATTTTTATATATTATTTTTTTATTTTTTATTGGTTTTCATGCTTTTTCACAGCAATATGGAAACGAATGGATTAACTATAACAATCAATATTTTAGAATATTTGTTTACTCTGATGGTATCTATCGTATTGATTCAACAGCCCTTGCCAATTCCGGTATAAATGTTTCAAATATAAATCCAAAAAATATTCAGATATTCGGAAGAGGAGTTCAACAATATATTTATATTAAAGGTGAAAGTGATAATCATTTTAACTCAGGAGATTATATAGAATTTTATGGTGAACATAACGATGGATGGTACGATTACAAACTCTTTGCTAACCCAAGCGACCAGCCAAATCCTGCTTACAGTATGTTTAACGATACTGCTGTTTATTATCTTACAATAAATCAAAATTCTGTAAGTAACTTCCGCATGATTTCTGAAAATGATACACTTTATTCATCATATTCGGCAACACCATATTTTAACAAAGTTACAAGAACTAATTATACGGGCACTTATTTCTTTGGAGAAACTGATGGTAACGGCGTAACGGATCCTGAATATGTTCCCTCGGAGGGATGGTTTGATGCAGGATTTAATCTTGGCTCATCTATTACAAAAAATATTGCAACAACAAATGTATTTAATCTGGATAGTGCAACTATAGAATTTTTATTAATAGGAGCCTCTAACTATTCAGGGGTTAACCCTAATCACCATGTTAATATTAATTTTGCAGGAATTGAAATTGATACAACTCTTTTCGGATATTACACAAAGCGTTATAATATTAAAGTGCCTGCTTCATCTTTAGGCTCTGCTTCAACTGCATTCAGTTTTTCTTCTATTAATGATATTAATTGTTATGCCGATTATAATACAATTTCGTATATAAATATAAAATACCCACACAAAGCTAATCTTGAAAATCAAAGCAGTTATGTTTTATATGTTCCTAATTCAATCAGCCAAAACAAAACTTACCTGAATTTATCTAATTTTTCAGTAACTGCGAATGATTCTGTCTGGTTTTACGATATCACGAATCATAAAAGAATTAAAGTCAAAAAAAATGGAACTAATTATCAGGTTTTAATTCCAAATGCAGTGGGAGAAAAAAAATGCTACATAACTTCAGTTGCTAATATGAAAATTGTTAATTCTATTCAGCCTGTAAATACTGATTTGGGAAACTATGCAAAATTTACTGATTATTCATATTCTCCTGAATATACAAAATCAGATTATCTGATAGTTACACACAAAAAATTCTGGAATGAAGCGCAGGATTACAAAGATTATCGCAGTTCTAGTGAAGGAGGCAGTTATTCTGCAATGATAGCTGATATTGAAGAATTGTATGATCAGTTTTCTTATGGAATTCGCAAAAATCCTTTGGCAATTAAAAATTTTGCCAATTTTGCTCTTGATTTTTACCAAAATCGTATTAAAGATCTTTTTCTGATTGGAAAAGGATACAGAGCTGCCGAATCGGATGCAAACAGATGTTATCGTAAAAATTCAT
>JAAXXA010000585.1 GCA_013334735.1 Bacteroidota bacterium | reverse complement strand
TGTTTACAGAAGTGTATGTAAACTGTTTTTGTTCAAAATCGTAGCCCGATCTTAAGCCTACTTTCCATTTTGAAGAAATATTTATATCACCGTTAAATGATAATGTTTGTATTGTTTTGCGCTCAATTTTATCAAGAGCAGGGTTAAATATATTGGAAAGTCTTACGGTATAATAGATATTCAGGTTCCATGGTTCGTTAAAATCCACATATTCATCCTGAGTTGCTTCTATCATTGCCAGTTCTTCAGGAGAAGCTTTTGAGCTTTTAATATCTTTTTTCTTTTCTCTGGATCTTAAGCTCCAGTCGAGGCTGAACGACCAGTCGGTTGAATTATGCCTGAATAGTCTTTTATTTTTTTTCCATTCAAACTGGTTTAAATTTACCCCGAGCGAATCAACAATGTAGGGATCCCATGCACTTCCATAAAGCACATCAAGATGTTTGAATAATTTTGTCCTACCACTCATAATAATTTTCGACCAGTTAAGTGAATCCTTAGTGAGATCATAGCCTCCGGATATTGTAAAATTGTCAATTAATACAACTTTACTTGTTCCCGAAACAGAATCTTTTTTATTTCGCACTTTCATTTCAAGATTATTAGTAAGCGAAAAATTTAATGCTCCCGATCTGTTGGAGGGAGGACTACCATATATCCCGTTCTCAAATATTGAATATTTTATAGGTTTAACGGATGTATTGTCAGAATAATATTTGTAATATCCATATTTCTGATTACTGAAATCGGGAGTATATACAAAGGATACAGATGGAGTCAAAACGTGCCTTATAGCAACAATTTTTCCTTTTTTAAACTGATACATACCATATAACCTTGTGTTTAGTGAGGATGAAAAATTAAAATCGCGTTCAGTTTTAAAACCTCTTAAAGTGTCTGTTTTTACATATCCCGCAACAGGATTGCCATTTATCAAAACAGTATCATTGCTCCATTCCTTTTCAACACTTTGCAAATACCATCTCTCGGAATAATTGATAGAATTTGTCCAGTTAAAAAAGTTTAAAATTTTATTTGAACTGCTTATAGGTATATAATGTTTCATACCATTTTGCATTTTGTTAAAAACATCTTTTCTGAACAATAATGTATCATAAGTATTGATATTATTGACAGAATTCATGGAATAACTTACGCTTATATTATCATACCATCTGGCTTTTCCTACCCTGCTTTCATTTCTGAAAGGATAAAAGCGGTTAACCGAAAAAGTTATTTCGGGAATATTTAATGTAACATTCCGGGTAAGTGAATTTTGGCTATGCCTTAAATTTGCAGAAAAATTATATTTTTCATTAAATACAGTAGAATATGAAATGTTTGATTGAAAAGTATTTGATAAATAATCGTTAGTATTTGTTGAATTATAGGTATTGTACATACTTGTACCTGCATTAACATTAGCGGAAAAACGACTATTAGGACGAGCTTTTGCATCCTGATTATGAACCCATTTTATAAAAAAATCTTTTCTTTGATTATATCCGGGTAAACCACTTTCGCCATCAATGTTAATAGCATATCCTAAATTAATATTACCATTAAATTTATATCGCTTGATGTAATTTGATAATACTCTTGTAGCCCAACTTCCGCGTGAATAGATATCGCCCCTGATTGCAAGATCGTAATTTGGTCCCAGTCCCAAATAATAACCTCCGTTTTCCAAATAGAATCCGCGGTTTGCCGATTCACCATAAGAAGGAATCAGTATTCCTGATTTCTGTCCTTTTTTATTAGGAAAAAAACCAAAAGGTAATGCTAATGGTGTTGGCACATCCTCAATAACCAAATATGCAGGACCTGTTACAATTTTGTCTTCAGGAATAACATGCGCTTTGGCAAATTTAATTTCATAATGAGGATGATCCAAATCGCATGTAGTGTATTGACCATTCTTTACATTTATAGTTTTGTCCGGAAATTTTTTAACTGTATTACCATGTAGGTAATTATCTCCTTCTTTTGTAATTATATCCGTTATTATTCCTTTTTTAGTTTTAAAATTATATGTTAGTGTAGCGCATTTAAAACTTTCCTCTCCCTGCGAAAAAACAGGTTTCCCAACAACAATACCTGTTGAGTCGGCAATTCCTTTTGCAAAAAGTTGATTATTTTTAAAACTTATTTCAATATATTTCGCATTCAGAACAATATCTTCATATTTAATCTCTGCTCCTCCATATAGATATGCTTTTTGTTCCGAAATATTAAAGTTAATGGAATCGTTTGCTTTATATTCTACTTTTGATGTAAGTGCAAAATCAGATTTTTTTGATGATGTGGATTTAATTGTATCAGCTTTACTATTTATTGTGTCGGTTTTAACAATAGTATCCTGAGCATGAACAATTCCACATGAAAGAATAGTAAGTGCAGATATTAAGAAAAGAAATATTTTGATCTTTGATTGCAAAAGAATAATTCTATTTTTGTAACATAAATATATAATTATCAACAAACTGTCAGTTTTTTTCAAATATTTTTTTAAAAAATCAACTTACGTTAAATTTATTAATTTTGTGTCCGGAAATTTAATAATAATTCGGACAACTTTAATTAGCAGGTTATTTACCAATTTCTCAAGTTAAACAA
>JAAXXA010000074.1 GCA_013334735.1 Bacteroidota bacterium | reverse complement strand
CTGATCGACGAGGTGCTGGCGAAGAAAGAGAAAGAGATCATGGAGGTATGAGGAAAGCCATGCCGTACATCATCACCGACGCCTGCGTCGCCTGCGGCGGCTGCATCGACTCCTGTCCCAACAACGCCATCATGATCATATCCGGCGATGTTAAGACAGAAAAAGTAAAACATCTGGCTGAAAAATATATGGGTGAAGAAAAGTATGACAAGGCATTAATACTTTATCTGGAATTACATAATAAATTCCCTGAAAATATTGATTATAATTATTATACGGGCTTATGTTATTTAAACTCTCCAATCGAGAAAAAAATGGCAATACCATTTTTTGAAAAAGTACAAAATGATACCTCTTTTACTGAAGAGAATATTTTATCATTATATTTTTTAGGACAGGCATATCATAGCTGTAGTAAATTTGATCTGGCAATAAGTATGTTTGAAAAATTAAAAAATATTGTTACAACAAAGCTCCCTGATGGAAATCAGGAATTAATAAAAGATATTAATTATAGAATTGAAATGTGCCAAGTAGGGAAAACACTTATTAATAATCCTGTAAAGAATAGTATTGTTAATGTAGGTAAAGAAGTAAATTCTGTTTATTCAGAATATGCGCCAATAGCTTTTAACAATGATTCTCTTTTGGTTTTTACATCTCGCAGACCGGATGCTAAAGTTGATAATATTGACAAAAATGGTGATTATTTCGAAGATATTTTTATTTCTAAAAAGAAAAATTGGAGTTGGGCGGAAGCTAAAAATATTGATTATAATTTTTTACAAAACAGTAATTATAAAAATACTGATTCTTCTGGTGTAAAAAAACACAAATGTTTTTCTTTTTTGAAAAGATCAGTACATCATGCAGCAGTTGCAACTTCCCGAAGCGAAAAAACACTTTTCTTATATAGAAGCGGGAATATTATTAGTTACAGGCTAAACAGCAATAATGTTTGGGTTGACCCTATAAAATTAGGACCTACAATTAATAATAAAAGATGCAGACAACCTAGTATTACTATTAGTCCGGATGAAAATACTGTGTATTTTTCAAGCGATCGTAGCGAAGGAGAAGGTTTTGGAGGATTGGATATTTATAAATCTGAAAAACTTCCTGATGGAGAATGGGGACCAGCTCAAAATTTAGGTACAGGTATAAATACCCCTTTTGATGAAGATTCACCATATATTACTCCTGACGGCTCTACCCTTTATTTTTCTTCAAAAGGACATAATACTATTGGCGGCTATGATATTTTTAAATGTAATAAAATAAATGATCAATGGTCGAAACCAGAAAATTTGGGCTATCCTGTTAACGGCTCAGGAGATGACGTTCATTACATGGAATCAATAAATGGTAAACATGGATATTTCGCTTCTCATCGCGAAGGGTCTTATGGCGATATGGATATTTATATGTTATATCCTGAAGGTGCTAGCTTAGATTTTATCGAAGTAAAAGGTAAAGTTGTTTCAGAAAACGATTCAAAACCTTTAAATGTAAACATTAAAGTTATTGATAAAATTTCAGGTAAAGAAGAAATTTTTAAAAATGATACAACAGGAGATTATGTAATTACTCTGTCTCCTAATAAAAAATATGATATAACATATACCGCTGATGGATTTCAACCTTTTTCAGAAGAAGTATCTATTCCTGACCAAAAAGAGAATTATCAACTATATCAAAAAATTAGTTTAAAACAAATAAAATTAAATGATTTTGTTGTTGGGCAGAAAATGGTTATATCTGACGTGTTCTTTGATATTGATAAACTTGTAAATGAAGATGATGTTTTGGCAAAACATATTAACAAAACATTGGATTCAATAGCAAATGAAAAGTATAAATTAAATAATGTAAGTGATTCTACTTTACGACTTTGTTTTATGTCGTATGCCGATTTTTTATGTAAATCTCAATTTTACGATAAATTTTTACAAAGAATGCCAAGGACTGTTATGTCGAAATCAAATAAAGAAATTTTTGAAAATATAACAGTTGCTGATAAATCGGGTACTTATACTGCCGAGGATAAAACTTTCATTAATTATTATGCTCAGCCGGATATGATTGCAAATTATATAGGTGTATCTCAAAAAACAACTGATGTTTTTCTTTCCAAACCTTTAGATGAAATTTTATGTGTTTTTGATAATTCATCCGATAATTTAAGAAAATTTAATAATCTTAATGATAGTTCTGATAGTATTTTGCTGAGTTTACCATGCAATACTTTGAACAAGGTTATGACAATTCCCGACAATGAAATTGGAAATTTGAATAAAGTTCCTGTTTATGTTTTAAGTAGTATTTGTAATATCCCTGATAAAGGACTAAAGCGCTTTGTAACACTACCTGATGAATTAATATCTGACGCCAGTTTAATTCCTAATGATACTTTAAGCAAAATGCTTTGTAATTCGGATCAATGGAAAGAAGATATTATAAATTATCTTAATAAGTATAAAACTGAGCTGATAGCTATTAACAATGGTGGTAATGAATTAAAACAGTTGCAGGTTTATTTCTCTTTTGAACATTATGATTTACCTATATCAACAATTTATTCTTTAGATAGCTTGTCTCGTATTTTAGTTTTATATCCCAACAAAATGATTCTTATAAGTGGAAATGCTGACTCTATAGGTATGGAAAAATCAAATTTAATTTTATCTCAATATAGAGCAATGTATGTTGCCGGCTATTTGGTTGCTAAAGGAGTAAAAACTGAAAATGTTAGATACAGAGGTTTGGGAATAAAAAATCCTCTCACTTCAAATGCTTCCGAAATCGGACGCTACTTGAACAGAAGGGTAGAAATTGAAATTGCTAATCCTGAATCCCTGAACAAGTATAATTCATTCCCCGAATATAAATGGGAGAATTATAAAATTGTTAACGATGTTTATCCTGAAAAGAGTAAAATAACTTTTGATAATAGTTCTAGTAGCAGTAGTAGTAATAGTAATGATGATAGCATTAGTTTAGATAAGAAAAAAGAAGCATTAAATACATCTCTGAATACTCTGAACAAATTATCAAACAGAATTCGTGTTGTAACTGATTCGATAGTTAAAGCAATGAGGACAAAATAGACCGTTTTTCTATTACGAAATAAAAAAAAAGAGGCTGTCCAAAATTCGGGATAGCCTTTTTTATTTTGTTGCCCTGAGAATTTCTCTCTTTCCTTTAGGTCCTGGAAGTTTTTTTATTAAAAATCCTGTATCCTTCAATGTCCTTTTTACATCTCCTTTTGTAGAATATGTAACTAATACAGCACCTGTTTTCATAGAGTTGTAAATTGATGAAAATACTTCTTTTGTCCACATTTCAGGTTGAACATCGGGAGCAAAAGCATCAAAAAAAATAAGGTCAAAATAATTTTTTGGTAATGATATTTTCAGAACACTATCGTATATTTTCTGAAAAATAAAATCAGGTGAAATACTAATTTTTTTATTCCACAATGAATCGTGAAGTGATAAAAATAATTCATTGGAAATATTTAAAATTTTTGAATAATTTAATTTCATATAAATTTCTTTTATCAGAGGAAAGGCTTCTACAGTGTGGTATTCACAAGAAACTTTGGTTTTTGATATTTCCTGAAAAGTTAATAATGCGTTTAATCCCGTACCAAATCCTATTTCCAGAATATTAATTGTATTTTTCCCCGCTAGAACATACTTTAACCCTGCTTCAATAAATATATGCCGCGACTCGTTTATGGCTCCATGAACCGAATGATAATGTTCTCCTAATTCAGGAATTGATATTGTATGTGAGCCGTCTTCTGTAATTACTAAATTTAGATTCATTCTATAAAATTATTAAAAATAAACAATAAATATAGTTATGTTTTTAAAAATAAATCTAATTTTGTTCAACATCATTTTATAAAATAATTGCTTAAAAAAATAATTATGCTCGAACTCCTTAACCTTGATAATGTTTTGTTTCTGGATATAGAAACAGTTCCTATGTGCGCTGAATATGACCAGCTTCCCGAAATATATAAAAAACATTGGAATAGAAAATCCGATTTTATTCCCAGAAGACCCGAAGATACTCCGCAAACTCTGTATTCTAAAGCAGGCATTTTTGCTGAGTTTGGAAAAATAATATGCATCTCGGTAGGTACATTGAAAACGATTGACAGTAAAAAATCTTTCAAGATTAAATCATTTTACGGGCATGATGAAAAAAAAATATTAGAAGACTTTGTAGCTTTGTTAAACACAAGTTATAACAAGAAAGAAAATATGCTATGCGGGCATAACGCCAAAGAATTTGATATACCTTTTATTTCGAGGAGAATGTTGATTAACGGCATTAAATTACCAATGCTTCTTGATCTGGCAGGTAAAAAACCTTGGGAAGTAGGACATCTGGACACAATGGAATTATGGAAATTCGGCGATTATAAAAATTATACCTCTTTAGAAATGCTGGCAACTTTATTTGATATTCCAACTCCTAAAGATGATATTGCCGGAAGCGATGTCTCACGAGTTTACTGGGAAGAAAAAGACCTTGAGCGTATTATGAAATATTGCCAGAAAGATGTGCTTACCGTTGCCCAGCTAATGCTTAAATATCAAGGTAAACCTTTGATTAGTGATGAAGATGTAAAGACTGTATAATGTTGTAGATTTCGCACCCAACATTTGTACTAAAAAACGGAATAAATTTTTATTATTTTATGAAAGTAGTTCGACAACCGGTGATTGGTATTCAGTATTCAGTAATCAGTAAACGGTAATCGGTAATCGGTATTCGGTATTCGGTATTCAATTATTTTTTTACTGATCACCGATTACCGTTTACCGATTACAAAAAATATTGTTAATAACTATTTTCTACAAATTATTTCCTGACTAAAATTGCTATTAGTATTTTTGAAGCATGAACGAAATACAAAATTCACAACAAGAATATACCCGAAAGAGGACAAAAAAACCAAACGCGCCCCTTTCTTTTCAGGAACATGGTAAATTACCTCCTCAGGCGATTGATCTTGAGGAAGCGGTATTAGGAGCTATAATGCTCGAAAAAGATGCTCTGTCGGCTATAATTGATATTCTTAAACCGGAAGTTTTTTATAAAGAAGCACACCAGAGAATATATAAAGCGATCCTCGACTTATTTAATAAAAGCGAACCTATAGATATTCTTACGGTAACGAGCCAGCTTAAAAAGAATGGTGAGCTTGATATTGTAGGCGGTCCTTTTTATATTACACAACTTACATCAAGAGTTGCATCTTCGGCAAATATTGAATATCACACCAGAATTATTTCACAAAAATATCTGCAAAGAGAGCTTATCCGCATATCTTCTGATATTATACGTGATGCTTTTGAAGACACTACTGATGTTTTTGATTTGTTAGATACCGCCGAAAAAACACTTTTTGCGGTTAGCGAGGGTAATTTGCGAAGGAGTTACGAAAGAATGCCTGATTTGATTCAGGAGGCCATTGAACAAATAAGAATTGCAAGCAGAAAAGAAGACCACCTTATAGGTATTCCTACAGGTTTTGTTGAACTTGACAGAGTTACTGCCGGCTGGCAACGATCCGACCTTATTGTAATTGCCGCTCGCCCCGGTATGGGTAAAACAGCTTTTGTGCTTTCTATGGCTCGGAATATGGCTGTTGACTATAAAAGACCTGTTGCATTCTTTTCTCTTGAAATGAACGCGCTGCAGTTGGTTACACGTTTAATTTCCAGTGAAACACAATTACCCGCCGAAAAACTTAAAAAAGGTACTTTAGAAACTTATGAATGGGAACAGTTAACTTCCAAAATTACCGGTTTAACTGATGCTCCACTAATTATTGACGACACTCCAGCATTATCGATATTTGAATTAAGAGCTAAAGCCAGACGTTTAAAACAACAGCATAATATCGACCTTATAGTTATCGACTACCTGCAATTAATGACTTCCGGCGGGGAAAATAAAGGCAACCGCGAGCAGGAAATCAGTAATATTTCACGTTCTCTTAAAAGCCTCGCTAAAGAACTTAATATACCAGTAATTGCGCTTTCGCAGTTAAGTCGTGAAGTTGAAAAACGCGGAGGTTCGAAACGACCTATACTTTCCGACCTTAGAGAATCGGGCGCTATTGAACAGGATGCCGATTTGGTAGTTTTTATTTACAGACCTGAATATTACAAGATTGATTACTTTGAAGATCAGGCTCCCACTAAAGACGCAGCGGAAATTATCATAGCAAAAAATCGTAATGGCGCTTTAAAAGATATAAGAATGAAATTCCTTGGCAGATTTGCAAAATTCGATAATTATGAAACCAATGAATTTGATAATTCTACTTATCATCAGGACGATTTGTCTCCTTCAACATTTACATTGCCCTCAAAAATGAATGATATGAAGGATGATGAAGGTGCTCCTTTTTGATGAATTATGAAACCATTTAATTTTTGCAATTCGCCGTGGCGAAGCAATATTTTCTATTTTTTTCGTTATCTTTACGATAGTTTTTAAATTTTATATGAAAAAAATATTTTTCACTTTAGCTTTAATACTTTTTTCTTTTGTTTTAAGAGCAAATTACATATTGATTCCGATGGACGATACCCAAAAGAATCATTTAAAAGCATACGGAATAGCTTATTTTACTTTGCAGAAAGAAGTTGAAGTTAGCTGGTTACTTAATTATAAGGGCGGAAGCTTTATGATTAAATATTATGAATCAATAGAAAAGGAATGTGTTGTAAGGGGAATTACTTTCGAAATTATTGCAGATGCGCAGGCAACAGCTATAATTACTGAAATTTCAGATCCGGAAGTGAATATGGATGAAGTAAAGTTGAACAAAGCTCCCAAAATAGCCGTCTATTCTCCTAAAAATAGTCTTCCATGGGATGATGCCGTTACGCTTGCATTGACTTATGCAGAGATTCCTTACGTAGTGGTATATGACGAAGAGGTAATAGAGGGCAATCTTCCGCTTTATGATTGGCTTCACATGCACCATGAAGATTTTACAGGACAATTCGGAAAGTTTTGGTATGCCTATCAAAATGCAGCATGGTATAAAGCAGACCTATCTTTAAATGAAGAAATGGCGCGAAAGTTAGGATTTAAAAAAGTTTCGGAAATGAAACTGGCTGTTGCAAAAAAAATCAGAGATTTTGTTACAGGAGGAGGATATCTTTTCGCTATGTGTTCCGCTCCTGATAGCTATGATGTGGCTCTTGCAGCCGATGGCGAAGATATTTGCGAAAGTATGTTCGATGGCGACCCTATGGATCAAAATGCGCAAAGCAAGCTTAATTATGACAACTGTTTTGCTTTTAAAAATTTTAAAATTGTAACAAACCCGTACGAATATGAAATCTCATCTATTGATGTAACTCAAACGCGCAAAGTTCTTGCTGCTAATGATTTCTTTTCTCTTTTTGATTTTTCGGCTAAATGGGATCCTGTTCCTACAATGCTTTGTCAGGATCATGAAAATGTTTTAAAAGGATTTATGGGGCAAACTACTGCATTTAATAAAGAACAAATTAAATCAAATGTTCTTATCCTTGGCGAAAATAAAGCCGCCGGTGAAGCAAGATATATACACGGAGAATATGGAAAAGGAACATGGACATTTTTAAGCGGGCATGACCCTGAAGATTACAATCACATGGTTGGTGATCCAAAAACCGATCTTAACTTATTCCCTAATTCACCCGGATACAGACTTATTTTAAATAATGTGCTTTTCCCTGCAGCTAAGAAGAAAAAACAAAAGACTTGATTTTATAGAAAGGTAATCGGTAATCGGTAATCAGTATTCGGCACTTCGAGAGCCTCAGTGCCCGAACGCTAATCGGTATTCGGTAGCACGTAATTCGTAATTGCTAATTCGTAATTAATTGTCCCTTATTCCTTATTCCTTATTCCTTATTCCTTATTCCTTATTCCTTATTCCTTATACCCTTATGCCTTATTCCCTTCTTGTGTTAGAGAAAAAGCTACATCGAAACTATTGTAAAATAATCAGGGTAAGAAAGATTGATACCTGCAACAGTTATGTAAGGCTTTATTTTTAATGCTACCCGCGAAGATGCTTTGTTATTTGTATTGATTAGACCAAAAGCAAAATTTTGTATGCTCTCTTTTGATTTACCGCTTAAAACTTTCATAAGGTCGGTTTTTATTTCTATAGGAAAGTTTGCTGTGCCCCCGTTTGCAGGGACATCTACCCGTTTGTTAAGAATGCCGCTTACAATCTGGATATTATCAATGTTAAGTATCCAATCCATTTTTGTCATTGCAGCGGGAGAAGCATTAGGATTTGTTGCTGATATATTTGCTGTAAGGCTTAAAGGAAGTGTTTTGTTTGCATAAGCTGCTACAATTAATGCTACATCTAAAAAATTCAATTTATCAAAAGAGCTGATATTTTGAATGTTTACTTCGGCAAGTTTAATACTTTCTAATGATTTTAATTTGAAATCGCACTTTGCAAAATTTTGCATTTTATTAAGAATCCCGCATGATGCAAGCGAAACAACGACAATTATTATAAATATTTTTTTCATAGTAGATTATTTTATACAAAGGTCGTTAAAAATATTAGAAAAGTATAAAATTTTTATTGATTTACTTGTCATTCACATTCAATTATTATCTTTGCTCAAAATAACCAAAAATGAATATTAAGCAATCTATTAAAGATTCTATCCTTCTTAAAGAAAATATTTTAAATAATACTGATCTGTTGCATTCAATAGAAAAAGCTGCAAATGAAATTATTTCTTCTCTAAAGAACGGGGGGAAAATTTTATTTTGTGGAAATGGTGGAAGCGCCGCCGATGCTCAACATCTTGCATCTGAATTATCAGGTCGGTTTTATTATGACAGAGACCCATTACCTGCCGAAGCATTACATGTTAATACTTCATTTATTACTGCAGTTGCCAATGATTATGGCTTTAATGAGATTTATTCACGATTGGTAAAAGCAAACGGCAAAAAAGGGGATGTTATAATTGGTCTATCAACTTCGGGAAATTCTGAAAATGTAATAAAAGCTTTTCAAACCGCTACTTCTTGTGGGATGATAACTATAGCTTTAACAGGCTCTACCGGAGGAAAAATAAAAGATGTTGTTTCGTGTTTGATCAATGTTCCTTCTGATGATACTCCTCGCATACAGGAAGCTCATATTATGATAGGTCATATTATTTGTGAAATTGTTGAATCTGCTATGTTTCCTTTAAAATAATTACGAATAAACAATTACGAATTAGCAATTACGAATTACGGGAACTTTATTTTAATAATCAGCGTTAAGTTTATGCTTGCTGAGTAGTAACAAATTTTAACTAAAGTGAATTTTAAAAAGAATAGAAATATTAATAATTTAAAAATTGATAAAAGCTGGACT